>NZ_JAUBRB010000104.1:0-8405 GCF_036701585.1 Microcoleus sp. POL10_C6
AGATTGCACTCACTTTTTTCACTTCTCTATTTTATTGCGATCGCATTCCTCTTTAAAAACTGTCCGGAGTATTGATACATATTATCTAATTATTAACCCAAAATTTAGCTAAGCTGAGGCGCATCTAAATTTGACAATCAAATTCGAGCAAATTCTTGTGGGGATTAGGGGTTGGGCGTTCCGCCCGCCCAAAAATACAATTTAGATGCGTAACAGCTTAACACCTGACAATGAATTAGCCAAACTCCCGGTGTCTGTGGCGGTGATGCTTGTAGGAGAAATACTCGCATTCTTGTTTGGGTACTGGAAAGTTTTCGTCGTTTGGGTATGAACAAGTCTCGACTCCAGGCGATCGCACTATAATAGCAAATACATACATATAGCCTTTCTCATTAACATGAGGTGCTCATAGGGCCTAGGGCATGGGCATAGGAAGGAGCCCGCATACCTCACCACGCTTGAGAACCGCTATATTTCATAAGTACCAAAATTTCTATGACTATCAAAGAATTAGAAGCGCAACTTCTGGCTTTAACGCCAACCGAGAAAGCTCAAATCATCCAATTATTAACCCAGAACTTAGCCAACACCTGGCAAGGAATTAGCAAGACTCCCGGTGTCTGCGGCGGTGATGCTTGTATCAGAAACACTCGCATTCCTGTGTGGGTACTGGAAAGTTTTCGTCGCTTGGGTATGAACGAGTCTCGACTCTTAGATAACTATCCCACACTAACCGCTACTGATTTAGCAAATGCCTGGACTTATGCGGCAGCTTTTCCCGATGAAATTGAAATAGCTATCCGCGAAAATGACGAGGATTGAAATGATGGCGCGTCTTTATTGTGACGAACAATTTCGCCAGAGAGGTTGGAGAATTGCTGCGCCCTATGATTCACAATATTCTGACAGTGCAAGCTGCCGGAAAGGATAACCCAAAAAATCCGGACGAAGAAGTTTTAGCTTTTGCAGTCAGTGAAAATCGAGCTGTTTTAACTCAAAATCGCCGTTATTTTATCAGACCGCACAGCTTACAGTCTGATCATGCTGGAATACATTGTCTGTAGGGGAGAGGATGATTTAACACAATGGCTGCTAACCTTAATCAGGCTATTTCCTCACTTGAAACATTAACAGGTCAAGTGATTTGAGTCGATCGCACTCTTGCCGCCATCTATATCTTAAGCGATCGCCACAAAGTAAACTCAAGCAATCTCAATCCGAAAATCACTGCATCGGTTTGATTGCTGGCTAGATGCCATCGCCCATATTTCCCGCTAAAAAAACTTAGGAGGCGACTAAAACAGGACTCTCTGAAATGCGGCAAACATTGGACACAGTTGGCTGGTGGGCAACGACTCGCAGTTCGTGAGGATAGCGGGGACGCGGGTCATTTTCTAACCAGATGGGCGGTACCATCATCACTTCATAGTAAGCGATCGTATCGAAAACACCTGGCTGGGACTTCAACTCCACTGTTAAGCCAGCTCGGTACTCAAATGCTTCTTCCCAGTCTAGGTTTTCATTGATACCCATAGCGATCGCGCCTCTTAATCTTGTTTCTTTTGTCCATTGTAGAGCCCTACATAAAAGATTTGGTACTTTCTGTTGCTTACGATACAATTTTTAACTTTATATGTTCGATTCATGACAATTTAACAGAGAGCAGCAATTGTCAATAAGTAAATAGGATGATTTTGCTGACGGGTGACAAGTAAACTGAAAAGGTAGGCTTGACAAGAGTTTGAGTTGATATGTCTCAAAAAAAATAGGGGCGATGGAACCGCGCAGACGTTTATGAGACAAAGGAAGATCAGAGAATTTTAAGGATTGAAGTACGAACCTATTTTTGCCCTCTTGTCTAGTGTTTTACAAATAAAGAAACCCGGTTTCTTAAAGAAACCGGGTTTCTGGGATGAGTGAAAACTAAACTAATTTCACTTGGTTTTCTACTTTGTCGCAGTCGCCGTATTTTTAGCAAGCGAGCTCCTTCTTCATTTCTTTTGGGCAGATGTCTAATACTCAAAGTAAAATATGGCATAATATAAATATTAGTTTCATAGCTTTGCACCTATGACCGCCCAAATAACCCTAAATCTGCCAGATGAAGTCTATCACCAAGCAGAATTACTAGCGCTGCAACGCCACCGCACCGTGAGTGAGATTCTAGTAGAAACTCTGGAAAATTTTCTCTTACCAACCGCTAAACCAGTATCAGCACTGTCTGATTCAGAAGTAATCACTCAGACTCAACTCCGGCTGCAACCACTCCAAGAACAACGATTGAGTGAATTGCTAGACCGCCAACAATCCGGTACGATCTCATCTATAGAACTGGCTGAATTGCAGGCATTAATCCACATATATGAAACTCGACTATTGCGACAAGCTCAAGCCTTAAATGAAGCTGTGTGGCGCGGCTTGCTCGAACCATTAAAAGGATAAGCAAAATGGCAATTTCTGAACAAGTTAGAGCCAGAGTTCGCGCACAAGCTCTAAATCGGTGCGGTTATTGTCGCAGTTTACAAATGTATGTTTTGGGAATACTGGAAATTGACCATATTATTCCTAAAGCGATTGGCGGTACTGACGAGGAAGAAAATCTCTGGCTGGCTTGTAGTCGGTGCAATAATTACAAAGGAACCCAAACTGACGCATTAGATCCGGTAACGCAAAAGCACGTTAAGTTATTTAATCCGCGCACTCAACAATGGTCACAAAATTTTGCTTGGAGTGAAGACGCTACAGAAATGATTGGACTTACCGATTGCGGCCGCGCAACAGTCACAGCACTACAACTAAACAATAATATTGCTGTTAGTGTCAGGCGTCAGTGGGTTAGTGCTGGATGGCATCCACCAACAGATTCAAGTATTTCATAACCGATCCCATTTCTAGTAGCGCGGTTTACGGACATGAGGCTGCTATAACTTTAGCGTTAATTAAGGTAAAAATCCGATCTAGTTCTAGTAAGCTGGCTAATTCTACAACCTCTTCTGAAGTTAAAAGATTAGCCTTTTGTCAGTCGGCTAGTTCTTCTAATCGGGTTTGCAGGTTTTCCGTAAATTTGAATAAGTAAAGATTTCTGACTTTCTGAAGCGAAATATCACGATCGATCCAGTAGGAAGGTTGTACCATAAGTTCAGCTATCATGGTGATTCAATTACTCCAATTACTACATGGATAGTCTTGATTATATCATGAGAACGAAAGGATTACTTTAGAAAGAGCCGACCTACTTAGGCACGGCGCGATCGAAGAAACCGGGTTTTTTACCCAATCTGTCTGCTAAAACAAATTATTGCAAAAAACCCGGTTTCTGACCCTACAGTGCTTAAATCCTGCTAACTTGACTTAGTTGTTTTCTTGGCTGTTGTCGCAGTCGCCGTCTTTTTAGCAGTGGTTTTCTTCGCCGCAGTCTCCGTCTTTTTAGCAGTGGTTTTCTTCGCCGCAGTCTTCTTCGTGGCAGTTTCCGATTTCGCCACAGTTGTCTTTGTTGACTTCTTCGACTTGCTGCTAGATTTTCCGCCGCCCGCTGCTTCCTTTGCTGCTAACAAATCCAGTGCTTTTTGTAAGGTGAAATTCTCCACAGATTCATCCTTCGACAAAGAAGCATTGATATCGCCGTGTTTCACATAGGGGCCGTAGCGGCCATCGTAAACATTGATCAATTCTCCCGACTCTGGATGCGCGCCCAATTCCTTCAAAGGTGTAGCTGATTTGCTGCGACCGCGGGCGGCTTTCGGCTGCGATAATAACTCTAAAGCCCGATCGAGCTCGATCGTCAAAACATCATCCGGCGGTTTGATTGATCGATAATCTTTCCCCACCTTACCCTGGTCATGCACCACATAAGGCCCGTACATCCCCAAATTAGCTTGCACCTTCGCCCCCGTCTCCGGGTGAGATCCCAACAACCGAGGTAAAGTCAACAAACTCACCGCCATATCCAGCGTCACGCTATCCTTATCCGTCCCCTTCGGTAAAGAAGCTCGCTTCGGTTTCTTGTTCGTTTCCGAAACTTCCCCTAACTGAACGTATGGCCCATAACTGCCAATCAGCACATAAATCGGTTCCCCAGTTTCCGGGTGAAGACCCAATTTTTCCGGGCCTTCGGTTTTTTGCTTTAATAGAAACTCCACTTGTTCCGGATCTAAATCTGCCGGCGTCAAATCTTGGGGAATCGATGCTTTTACCAAGCCTTCTTCGCTTTCAGATTCCAGATAGGCGCCGAATTTGCCGATGCAGACTTTGGCGGAGAGATTCTCCAACACCACAGTTCGGGCAACTTTTGCATCAATCTGGCTTTCCTGTTCTTTAACTTGGGTTGCGAGTCCGGTTTCCCCTGTATAAAACTTTTGCAAATACGGCAGCCATTTCGCCTCGCCCGTGGCAATTTCATCGAGGGTTTGTTCCATTCGGGAAGTAAAACCGGTGTCTACTAAATCAGGAAAATGTGTTTCCAATAAAGTCGTGACGGCGAAAGCGGTGAATGTCGGAATTAAGGCGTTAGCTATTAATTTCGCATATCCGCGATCGACAATTGTACCGATAATACTCGCATAGGTACTCGGACGGCCCACACCTTCGCTTTCGAGCATTTTGACCAAAGAAGCTTCCGTGTAGCGGGCGGGAGGTTGAGTTTCGTGCCCGATCGCCCCTAAATCCTTACAATTAGGTTTATCCCCCACCTTCAGCGCCGGCAAAATCACCTCCTGGTCTTCCAACGCCGCATCTGGATCGTCGGAACCTTCCACGTAGGCCCGCAAAAAGCCTGGAAAATCAATGCGTTTGCCGCTGGAACGGAAACCGGCATCTTCTACCTGAGTTAGTACCGTGACGTGAGTTTGGCGGGAATCGGCCATTTGAGAAGCCACAGTCCGCTTCCAAATCAAATCATACAGGCGGAAATCAATCCCATCCAATCCGGTTTGCTGCGGAGTCCGAAAAGTGCTGCCGGCGGGACGGATAGCTTCGTGGGCTTCCTGCGCGCCTTTGCTTTTCGTCGTATATTTGCGCGGTTGGGGGCTGAGGTATTCGCTGCCGTAAAGTTCTTGCACGCAACTGCGGGCCGCTTCGAGCGCCTGTTCGGACAAATGCACCGAATCCGTCCGCATATAAGTGATAAAACCGCGTTCGTAGAGACTTTGGGCAATCCGCATAGTTTCCCGCGCACCCAGCCGCAGCTTGCGGTTAGCTTCCTGCTGCAAAGTCGAGGTCGTAAACGGCGGCGACGGTTTGCGGGTGACTGGCCGTTCTTCGAGATTGGTGACAGTCCAGGGTTTGTTTTGAATGCGTGAAAGTAAAGCCCGCGCCTGTTCTTCGTTCAGCAAAAGTACGCGGCGGCCTGCGATAATTTGCCCGGTATTTTCATCAAAATCGCTGCCGTTTGCAACTTTCACATTGCCGACAGTCACGAGTTTGGCGTCAAAGGAAATCTTGCCCTTTTCCAAAAGGGCTTTTAAATCCCAGTAACTACCTTGGCGGAAAGCGCGGCGTTCCCGTTCCCGGCGCACCAACAGGCGTACAGCGACTGATTGCACCCGGCCGGCGGACAAACCCCAAGCGATTTTTTTCCACAGTAGCGGGGAGAGTGTGTAACCGACGAGTCTGTCGAGAATTCGGCGAGTTTCTTGCGCTTGTACTACTCGATTATCGATATCGCGACAGTGAGTCAAAGCGTCGCGGATTGCTTCGCGGGTGATTTCGTGAAACACCATCCGCTTGATGGGCACTTTGGGTTTGAGGATTTGCAGCAAATGCCAGGAAATGCTTTCGCCTTCTCGGTCTTCGTCAGTCGCTAGTATCAGTTCTGTGGCGTCTTTGAGGGCGTCTTTGAGTTCTTTAACAATTTTCTTTTTATCTTTCGGGATGACGTAGAGGGGTTCAAAGTCTGCCTCCACGTTTACGCCCAATTGCGCCCATTTTTCTCCTTTAACGGCTTCTGGTATTTCTTCGGCGGAGGATGGTAGGTCGCGGACATGGCCCATCGATGCCTCTACACGGTAGGTGGAGGGCAGGAAGTTGCGGATGGTGCGGGCTTTGGTCGGAGATTCGACGATGACTAAGGTTGACATGGCATCTTTTAAATATGGATGGCAGCGCAGCTAGAGGGTCTAAGTTAGAGAGTTTAGGTCAGATGTCAAGGCTTCTTTCAACTTTGGGCGATTATTTTCAAACTACCTTAATTTTTAACTTACTGCCGATCGGGTGGCAGGTGACAATGTGATGGGATTTTACTGCTTTGGGGGCAGAGGCTGCGAATCACGTCTCTACAAGATGCACTCCTTGGATGACCTGACTTTAGCAGAATTGTCGGTAACTGGATGTTGAGACTGCTGGATGCGGGCGGATGGTTCCTCAATCTGGTTGTAACTTCAAGGTTGGGGCGACCGATTTGAGATTTGAGATTTGAGATTTGAGATTTGAGATTGGGAAAGATTCACTGAGTATAGGTTTTGGACTTTGGTACAGTACGCTGTGCAGCATCAGCGTGGCTATCGCAAAAAAAGCAATCACAGGGGATTAAAATTACTTGAGCGATCGAGCAATTCGATGAATAATTCTATGACCTTTGAATTCGACCATCTTTTCATCCTTACTGATATTGGTGCTTCGGAAGCTAATCGTTTATCATCTTTCGGTTTAGTTGAGGGTGGATCTCGCATTCATCACGGACAAGGTACAGCCAATCGCTGTTTCTTTTTCCATAATGCAATGTTGGAATTGTTATGGATTCACGATCAAGAAGAGGCGCAGTCTGCTCCAATTCGTCAAACTCGTCTTTGGGAGCGATCGACAAATCGGAATAATGGTGCCTGTCCTTTTGGCATCTGTTTGCGTTCAGCCCAAGGTTCTAATGACACAATTGCATTTTCAAGTTGGGCATATCGTCCACCTTATTTATCTGAAACGATGAGTATCGCTGTAGGAACAAATAGTGATGTGTTGACTGAGCCGATGCTTTTCCAAATTTCCTTTGGTAAACGTCCAGATCAATACTCTGCTGATAAGTCACAGCCTTTGGATCATGGTGTTGGTTTCCGCGAAATTACTCGCGTAGAATTAGTCAGTCCTGCTGCCAATAACCCGTCACCAGAACTTCAAGCAGTGCTTGAGACAAATCAATTAAAGTTGCGAATAGGAACCGAGTATTTTGTCGAGCTTGGTTTTGATGGAGAAGTGCAGGGAAAACAGGTAGATTTCCGACCTGGATTGCCGCTTATTATCAGTTGGTAATCAAAACCTGTAAAACAATTAATAATATGGCTTCAGTATCCAACGAACTGCGATCGTTCGTACAGAACGCGGACTGACAATTGCAGGAACATTAGAGGCTATTGAGAATTTTTCAAGTTGGCTGACTAAACTAGAGATATAGTAACCCCCAATTTATTGAGAACTGGAAAATGGAGACAATTACTGACCTGCCAGGGTATCGCATAACAGAACAACTCTATGCAGGATCTCGTACTTTAGTCTATCGCGGTGTCCGGGAGAGCGATCGGACTCCAGTCGTCATCAAACTGCTGCGAAACGAATACCCCAGCTTCAGCGAACTGCTGCAATTCCGCAACCAGTACACCATCGCCAAAAATCTACGTCTGCCTGGAGTTGTTGAACCCCTCGATTTAGCACCTTACAAAAACGCCTATGCTTTGATAATGGAGGACTTTGGAGGAGTTTCCCTGTCTACTTATATCCCGGCAGCAACTGATAAAAACCAACCCGATAAATCTGTATCTTTAGAAGACTTTCTCAACCTAGCCAGGGAACTAGCAAATATTCTACACTCTCTCTACCAAAACCGAGTTATTCATAAAGATATCAAACCCGCCAATATTCTGATTAACCCACATAGCAAACAAATTAAACTCATTGACTTCAGCATTTCTTCCCTGCTGCCGAGAGAAACCCAAGAAATCCAGAATCCCAACACCCTCGAAGGAACCTTAGCTTATCTCTCCCCAGAAAAGACAGGAAGAATGAATCGAGGCATTGACTATCGGAGTGACTTTTATTCCCTGGGTGTGACCTTCTATGAATTGTTGACAACACAGTTACCCTTCGAGTCAGACGACCCAATGGAGTTAGTGCATTGTCATCTAGCCAAACAGCCGATTCCGGTACATCAAATCAAGCCAGAAGTCCCCCTAATTTTATCCCAAATTGTTAGTAAACTGATGGCCAAAAATGCGGAAAATCGCTATCAGAGTGCATTAGGACTGAAACACGATTTAGAAATTTGTCTGGCTCAATTACAAAACACGGGTAACATTGAGACGTTTGCATTGGGAACGCGGGATATTATAGACCAATTCCTCATCCCCGAAAAACTCTACGGCAGAGAAACAGAAGTTGAAACCTTATTAGCAGCCTTTGAGCGAGTCAGCAGGGGCAGCACCGAA
>NZ_JAUBRB010000105.1:0-8326 GCF_036701585.1 Microcoleus sp. POL10_C6
TTGCACTTTACTCTCGATCGCACGCTCTCTTAACCCAGCCCACGTAATATGCGCTCGATATATTCAGCAAGCCCTACATAAAATAGCAAAATCAACATCTGGATATCAGAGGAGATTTGAGATTGTGAAAGTCTGCCGGAAAACATTGTGAGAAATTTCACTGAGTTTTGCAACAATTACAAGTCTTTTGGACTTCTAGAGCTATTGTGTAAAAAGTGTATTTTCAGGAGACTCAACTACTATGGGTTGGTTTAAAAGACTGTTCGGACTCGAAAAGCCTGCACCCCAGGCTGAACCGATGGCACAAGTAGTACAGCAAGCAGCACAAGCGCAATCCATCGCTCCTGCTAAAGTCGGCCCAGACGGAAATTTTGACGAAAGTGGCTTAGCGAAGCGGGTTGCTTTAGCTTTTGACGCCGATGCAGAAGTTGCTGATATCGAGACTGTTTATGTAGCTCAGCTCAGCAGCACGGTTGTTCTCAAAGGTCAAGTTCCTAGTCAGGAAATTCTCGACAAGTTGGTGGCGATCGCCTCTGCTGAAGAAGGTGCCACAAACGTGCAAACCGATCAGGTGACAGTCGGCTAGTTCTTGGGAACCGAAGCAGTCTCGCTCCGGGTGCTGCTCAAATTAGCCAAAAACTCGATTAAACCCGCTGCGGCGGGTTTTTTGTTGCCGTCCCCCCCCTCAAAATATTAATTATTGTAAATAAAATTGATTTATCTCAAAAAACAGTATAATTGAATACAGAAACTAAAAAAGTTTTAGCAAAGAAAACCAACCCTGACCTGACTGCCCTTTTTATCTCCATAAATATAAGGATCAAAAAATATGAAACTGACTTATCGCGGTTCAAACTACGAGTACGACATTCCGACAGTTGATATGATCGAAGGCGAAGTCGCGGGCAAATATCGGGGCCAAAACTGGAACTATCGGTATCCGAGACACATTCCCAACCCCAAAAAATACGGTGGCACAAACAATACCAAAAAGCGAGATGCTCAAGCTGGCGATCGGGATGTCGCAGCAGCTCGCGCCTCAGCGAGGGGGGAATATTACCCAACAGTTGTGGAAGTGGCGCAAGTGCATCAAGCGAATATTTGCAATATTCTCGATCGTAGAAAGGAAGCAGCCAAAGCCAAGGGCGATGAAACACTGCTGCGCTTGCTAGAAATTGAGTCGAGACACATGGTGTGTTAGAGAAAAAGCTTCCGAAAACAAAGCGTTTGTCAAGAGGGGGAAATCAACAGCGGCTTGATTTCCCCCCTCTTCCCATAAAGCAATTTTCAGGTAAGTGAAGTACAAATAAACCAGTTTCTGTCACCCCTTCACGCAAACCACCTGCTTCAGCGTCGCCACAACTTCCACCAAATCCGACTGCTGACTCATCACCTCATCAATCGGCTTATAAGCCCCCGGAATTTCATCTAAAAATTGCTCATCTTTCCGGCACTCAACCCCCTCAGTCTGCCGCACCAAATCATCGAGAGTGAATACATTTTTAGCTTGAGTGCGAGACATCAACCGCCCCGCACCGTGACTGCAACTACAGTAGCTTTCAGCATTTCCCTTCCCTTTAACAATGAAAGATTTCGCCCCCATCGAACCAGGAATAATCCCGTAATCCTCAACATCTGCGCGCACAGCACCCTTGCGAGTCACATACACATCTTCGCCAAAATGCACCTCTTTTTCCGCGTAATTGTGGTGGCAATTCACCTCTAATAACGGCTTAACAGATTTGCCTCCCGCGACGTGCTTTTCCACAATTCGCTTAAACCGATTCATCATTACATCGCGATTAAAACGAGCATAATCTTGCGCCCACTGCAAATCGTGCCAGTAAGCGGCAAACTCCCGCGTACCCGCTACAAAATAAGCCAAATCTTTGTCAGCCAGATTAATTTCTGCCAGTTTCGCTAAATCTTTAGCAGTCTCGATGTGCTGCTGTGCGAGCAAATTTCCAATGCCGCGAGAACCGGAATGCAGCATCAGCCAAACAAAGTTTTCTGTATCAACGCAAACCTCAATAAAATGATTGCCGCCGCCGAGGGAACCCATTTGTTTTAAGGCTTTATTATTTTGGTGCTGGACGCCTTGATGAAGTTGCTTAAACTCACCCCATCCCTGCCAGTTGGTGACAGTTTTTTCTACTTCCTTGTTTTCCGCAAATCCCACGGGAATTGCGGCTTCGATATCGAGGCGAATTTGTTTGAGTTTGCCTTCTAATTTGTTAGCGGTGAAAGGCATTTTAATAGCAGCCATCCCGCAACCAATATCAACTCCGACAGCAGCCGGAATAATTGCTTCTTTTGTGGCAATTACGGAACCGACTAAAGCACCTTTTCCTAAATGTACATCGGGCATTAGTGCGACGTGTTTGAATACAAATGGCAAAGATGCTACGTTTGCGGTCATCTTGGTTTCTTTTTCGCCTAGGGCGTGATTTGCCCAAGATAGCACGGGTTTTGGGGTTGATATGTCTAATTTTTCGTAGGGCATTTTTGTTTAAGTTGGTTTTGCCAGTTTGTTATGTAGTATTATTGTAACATAGCAACGGATGTCAAAAACACTAATTCTTGTAGGGTGTGTCAGTCGGGAATTTCTTTTGGGAGTCATAAAATGTTTACTGACGCACCTTACCCACTAATGCTTGCCGCGTCAACTTCACATCAAATGCAGTAGCGGTATTGTTTGTAAGTCGGACAGTCCGACAGGGAATGAATTCCCTGTCTCATAGCGAAAGTCCTCTGAAAGAGGACTAAAATCGATCGCACTTCCCGTCAAAATCTACAGTCGGTTTTAACCGACTTGAGCTTTGAGGCAGGGGTTTAAACCCCTGCCGGATTGCGGGCCAGTGCGTAAAAAGCTGACGCTACATTTTACAAATTCGCATTCTTTCTCCCCGCCTTCTGCACAGGAATAGCAACTGTCTGCGGTTTCTTCTTCGCTGCAAACATCCCAAAGAAGTCGTGCAGCAAAATATAGAAACACGGAATAATAAACAGCGTCAGCAAAGTTGCCAGCGACAAACCGGAAAACACCACCACACCCAGTGGTTGCAAGAATTCCGAACCCTCTCCAATGCCCAAAGCTAGGGGAAATAAACCCAAAACTGTAGTAATAGTTGTCATCAAAATCGGCCGCAAGCGCTGAGGTGCCGCCCTGAGAATTGCTGTTGTGCGATCGACCTTTTCCTCTTCCAGAATTTGGTTCGCCAACTCGATCATAATGATGCCGTTATTCACCACAATTCCCACGAGCAAAATTGCACCGATCATCACCGTCGCACCGATCGCAGTTTTGGTCACATAAAGCCCAAATACTCCCGCCGCCAACGCCAGCGGCACTGTCAGCAAAATCACCAGCGGGTCAACCAGAGAATTGTACTGCACCGCCATCGCTACAAACACTAGAAAAGTCGCCAATCCCCCCAACAGCTTGAGAGAAGTTTGCAATTGTTCATTAGTTTCAGCAGCCGAACTCGGCAGAATTCTTACTCCGGGCGGCAACTTAAGTTCTGATAAAACTGCATCCACTTGCTGGACAGCATCGCCCAGACTTGCACCCTTATTCAAGTTTCCGACAACTAAGAAGACTTGCCGCTGATTGAGGCGCTGAATTTCTGCCGGCGCTTTGCCGATCGTAATATTGGCCACGTCGCTTAAACGGATGATGGTATTATTGCCGCCAGATAAGGGAATTTGCCCGAGTTGGGAAGTATTTTTTACAGAATTGCGATCGAACTGCACCCGCACATCTATTAATCGGTTTCCCCGCTGCAACTGAGTGGGAACAGCACCTTCAATTGCTGTCTGAATTGTCTCCCCAATATCTTGGGCTGTCAGCCCGTACACAGCGGCCTTTTCCCAGTCTGGACGAATTTGTACCTCTGACTGCGGCGCGTCTGCCTCCGGCCGAAACCGGGCTAATTTTACCTTCTCATCTAATTCTTTTAATATCTGACGGCCTGCTTCCTCCAATGATTCTTCAGTTTCCCCCTGAACCACGACATCAATTTCGCCACCCCGCACGGGAGAATTAGTTAAAACTAAACCCCTAATCGATTCTGGAACTAGCCGCAGACGAGTTCCTTTAGGAAGGTCAAGTTTTTTAAATTCCTCCGTCATTCTCTCCGTAAAATTGGTGGTATTCGTACCTGGTTTTAGCGTAATTGTGCTGCTTCCCCGGAGCAAATTTTCCACCGTATTGTTGCCGAAAAGCAGCCCCCCTGCTGTCGTTAAAGTGTAGTCTGTTTCTGGCTGTGCGAGCAGAAGTTTATCGGCTGCTGCAATCACTTTTTGATTGGTTTCCAAGTTAGTCCCCGGAGGAAACGAAGCAAATAATCTGGCTTGACTTGTATTAACTCTCGGCAAAATTTCTTGGGGAATTTGACCCGCCATCACCCAAGTGCCACCGCCTAAAATCACAAAAGCAAGTGCAATGATAATTAACCGCAAACTCAGAACTTTTGACAGCATCGAACCGTAAGCCCGCGTACCGTTCTCAAAGCCGCGGTTGAAATGTTTGATCGGCCCGAACTGACTGATATTGCTGGAATAAGACATTCCCATCAGGCGAGAAGTCAGCATCGGCACTACCGTTAAAGCTACTAGCAGAGATGCTGCTACTGCAAAGCTAATTGTCAAAATTAATTCGTTAAATAGCAGAGAAAAGAAGCCGCCGATCAGCAAAAATGGCAGCACTGATACTAAGTTGGCTGCTGTGGAAGCAACCATTGCTGATTCTACTTCTTCACTCCGCAATACTGACTCTTCTATCGTGCGTTCTTTTCGATATTTGATTCTGCCTTTTTTCAGATGAGGGTTGCTGTCTAGACCGACTACAATATTTTCTAAAATAACTACGCTGGTGTCGATCGCCTGACCGATTCCTAACGCTAAACCGCCTAAACTAAACAAGTTCAGGGACAAGCCGAACAGCCGCATTAAAATAATGGCTGCTAGAGTACACAGGGGAATAGTCAAAGAAATAATCAGGGTTTGTCGGAGGGAACCTAAAAAGAACAAAACTGCGATCGCAGCCAGCACTGCGCCTGAAACCCCCGCATTCGCCACATCCGCTAAGGAATTGCGGATAAATCGGGATTCGTCTAAGGTAGTAACTACGGTCATGTCTGCAGAAATTAAGCCGGACTCCTGCATTTCTTTGATGCGATTTTTAACTCCGTCTACAACAGTAATTGTGTTGGCGTCCGGCTGTTTTAAGATGCTAATTTTAACGGCAGGTTTTTGATTGAGAAAAACTTTGACTCGCTGTTCTTCCGTGCCGTCATTGACTTGAGCAAAATCGCGCAGGTAAACTCGTTTTGGCGGGTTGGAACCGGATACTTGAAAGGAAAGATTGGCAATTTCAGAGGCGGTTCTAAAGCGACCGATTGTGCGCGTCAGCGGTTCGTTAGATTCTTGCCGCAGCCGGCCGCCGGAAGTGTCTAAATTGCGCGAACGCAAAGCATTAAAAACGTCATTAAGATTAACTCCTAAACTTTGCAGCCGGTTCAGGTCAATATTAACTTGAATTTCTTCTTGAACGCCGCCGGAAACGTCAACGGAAGCTACTCCGGGAATAACGTTAATTTCCCTGGCTAATTCGTCATCGGCAAATACCCGCAAATCTACCCCTTGTCGCGAGTCTGAAGTCAGGGCAAATTCGTAAACCGGCTGTTGAGAAGGGTCAAATTTAAACAGATTCGGCGATTCAACTGTATCGGGAAGTCGGTTGCGGATGCGGTTGACGGAGGCTGTCGCGTCGTTGAGGGCTTGGTTGATGTCGCCTCCTGGTCTGAAGAATAAATCGACGCTGACTTGTCCTTCGCGAGTGCGGGAAAAAACTTGCGTGACTCCTTCTGTCGCTGAAAGTCCTTGTTCGAGGGGGCGGGTAATTTCGTCAACTGCAACTTCTGGCGAGATTCCGGGGGCGTCTAACCGCACGCTGATGCGGGGATAGGTGATGGAGGGCAGCAAGTCAACGGGCAGTTGGGTGATGTAGAAAATGCCCACGACTATAATCGCAAGTGTCAGCATGAGGGTGCCGATGTGGCGACGAATCGCGGTCGCGCTAATGCTGAATCCGGGTTTGTCGGGGGTCATTTGATTTTAGATTTTAGATTTTTGAATTGAAAAGTTTACCCAGTCAGCCAGCCTGCAAAGGAATGAATCGCGGGGCTGGCGACCAAATTGTTTTCGCTCAGGCTTTATTTTGTATAGGCAGTGAGAGAATATTTACGCTCTGCACCTGACAAGTAGTATAATAAATTTTAATAAATTGTCAAAAATGTTTTTTTGAATATTCCTTTAGAGGTAGTCGATCGCCCAAAATGCAGATTGGCAGAAATTGCGAGGGGATTTTGAATCTCTGTAAGTTATCGCCATCAGGAACAGGCATCTTGCCTGTTCCACAACAAATAAACTTTCTTGTGGAACAGGCATCTTGCCTGTTCCTAAAGTCTTCTTCCCTTTTCCCTCTTCCTTCTTCCTTCTTCCTTCTTCCTTCTTTTACTGTACTTGAGAGCCGTGGACGCGGGGGTCGGAGCTACTTGTTTTCACAGGCCCTGTGGGGGGAGTAAAATTAGAAACTTGACCGCCAGCTTGGGCGTGTGGCAGAGGTTTTCCTGCAATTAAAGCTTCTAAGTTAGCTTCCATAATACTGCGCGGCATTTCGCCCATCGTTTCAGCAACGGCGCTGCCTTTATCGTTCAAGTAGACAAAGTGCGGAATGCCGTCTACTCGATATTTGGTAATTTCTGGCAGCCATTTGTCATTGTCTACATTCAGCATCACAAAATTTAGCGGTTCGGCGTATTTCTGTTTAATTTCGCTCAAATCGTTAGCCATTGCCTGACAGCTACCGCACCAATTAGCATAAAATTCCATGAGTGTAGGTTTCCCATTTACCAAAGCTGTTTCTAATGGCGTTGAAGCTTTTGCCATGTCGGTGAGACTGCTTGACGGCGTTTGGGTTTGCAGCCCGAAGAAGATGGATATTGAAAGGGCGATCGCTGTTAACACGATCAATAAGTTTCTGAGGCGCGTGGCGACTTTTGTTTCGGGATTTTTGGCGACGGGGGCGACCGTTGACTTGGGCGAATTCTGGGTCATAAAATAAATTGCGCTTTGATTTCTATGTTTTTATTTTAAATAATAGATTCAGATTATAGCACATTTTGAGATAATCAGACCCATTTCATAAAAGTTTGTGCTAAAGGCAGTAATTAGATTAAGTGCGCTAAAACATAAGATAACAAAGATTGTTTGTAAATTACCGAGGACTTGCAGGGTGAAAAAACGGGTAACACTGACGTTTCCCCAACGATCGATCCAAATGCCTGTCACCTATCGACTGGCAAAGGATTTTAATGTTGCAGCCAACATTATCCGTGCTCAGGTAGCTCCGAATCAAGTGGGCAAACTGGTGCTAGAGTTATCAGGGGATATCGACCAACTAGAAGCGGCGATCGACTGGATGCGATCGCAAAATATCGGCGTTTCCCTAGCCAGTCGGGAAATACTCATAGACGAAGATAGCTGTGTTCACTGCGGTTTGTGTACGGGAGTTTGCCCGACGGAAGCCTTGACCCTTGACCCAGAAAGCTTTAAACTAAGTTTTGCTCGATCGCGGTGTATCGTTTGCGAGCAGTGCATCCCTACTTGTCCGGTGCAAGCTATTTCTACTAACCTCTAGAAACTGTACACACTCATCGGAAGCATCATCTTTTTTCCCTGGTTCTCCTAATTGTGCCATTGGATGAAAAAAAACTCTTGGGTTTCCCTAACTCTACTTTTTGTTACTTATTTCACTTTTGGCTGGAAATTATCAGAGTTTGATGTTCCCCCGCACCTGACTTGGTTTCTAGCCATAGCTTCAATTCTAGTGTTGGCGGCCGCCTTGTCGTTCCCGCTGAGAGACATAAAAGCATTAATCATGCGGTGGTTTTCGAGTGATATCGGTGCTTTTCTTTCTATTATTGTAGGAGCTTTTGTGGCAGTGGTAGTTTTTGCTTGGCTGCACCTTTTTGCTACTTGTTTACTCTTGATTTCAGCCGGAGCTTTGGCAAGACTCGATATTCAAATATCTGGTTGGAAGAATTGGCGGGCTTTTGCGGTATTAGCTACCATTTCTTTAACAGGTGTGGCGCTGGGGGGAGCGAGCGAGTTTTGGTTAAAAACAGGCAGGCTCGTATTCTCTTAATGAGGAACGGGAAATTCAACCAACCAAATTCTATAACTCGTAATACCAATTTTATGTGAAGTTGCATATAATAGAGAGATAGCTTTTATGGTGCGTTTATGAGTCGTAGTTTAAAAA
>NZ_JAUBRB010000133.1:0-2158 GCF_036701585.1 Microcoleus sp. POL10_C6
GTTCTTCCCCGTTGAATAGAGATTCTCCGCATTTAGGACAAATGCATCCTTGGTTCTGAGCAATCTTTTGTTTACTGGGAGTAAGAGATTTAGATTTAGCCTTCTCCCTGTCTTGCCAGTAGATTTTAAGATTTGGATCGTCAGGAGATGATCTGCCCTTCACCAGAATATGTCTTTCTATCCTGAACCAGCTAAATTTGAGCAAATGCATTCCTGTGGTTTTGTCACCAAATACCCATCGGTCGCTACGCTCTAAATTCAGCCTGCCCCAATACCGGCTTTGTCTCCAGTAACGGGGTTTTGTAGGGTGGGTGTGCTTGACTCGGGCGAACTGCCCGATGAAACATCCAACGGTCAAGACTATGAAAAATTTCACAAGACACTCCTGAACGGAAATAGTTCGCCCATCCTCGAATAATCGGGTTTAAGCGTTTAATAATTGCTAGAACATTCGACCCTCGCAAGGAGAGCCATTCCTTTCGCAACTTATTCCGTATTTTGCTTACCGATTCCTTGCTTGGCTTAATCAGCAGCTTCCAACCTGTTTTAGAGGTTTTTTCGGCTCTGTAGTGTCTGATGTTGAAGCCTAGAAAGTCGAATCCCTCACTCAGATGAACAATTTTGGTTTTCTGGGCCGATAGCTCTAACCCTCTTTGTTGCAACCAACTTTTTAGGATTTCAATCACTTCTTCGGCATCTTCTTTAGACTCACAGAATGCTGCAAAATCGTCCGCATAACGAACGATTGCTCGCTTTCCAATAGACTGACCTCTGGAGTCGTATTTGACACCAATGGCTTCCTCCATTCCATGCAAGGCAATGTTAGCTAACAAGGGGGACACCACGCCGCCCTGGGGAGTTCCACTATCCGTTTCATGAAAAACTCCTTGTTCCATGTATCCTGCCTTGAGCCATTGTTTAATCAGTTCCCGACCAGGGACTTCACCAATTGCCTTGAGCAAGAATTCATGGCTGATATTGTCAAATGCGCCTTTGATGTCAGCATCTACGACCCATTTCTTCCGTTTATTTGGTCGAGCTAAGCCGAAGATCTTCTCAATTGCATCATGACAACTTCTACCAGGGCGGAATCCGTAGCTGGTTCCCTCGAAATTTGCCTCCCATTCTGGTTCAAGAGCGTTCTTGACCATTGCTTGAAGACATCTATCTTGGACAACCGGGATTCCCAAAGGACGTTGTTTTCTGTTTGATTTCGGAATGTACACCCGACGCACAGGTTTTGCTCTCCAAAGGGTGAAAACCGATAATTCATCGACCAGTTTGCCTCTGGCTGTAGGAGTTTTCACCACTACTTTGTCAATTCCTGGCGTATTTCTACCTGCGTTCTGCTGCGTCACTCTGCGAACACTCGTAAGAATATTGGCATAGCTTCGTAGCATTAGCTTTTGAAGCGAACGTACCTTTTTATAGTTTCGTTCTGTGGTCGCCCGAAAGATTCTCTGTCTCAAATTCCTGACAGTCCGATTGACTTTGCGCCAGTTAATGGCGTTCCAATCGGTTTGCCCTTTGGTTCCGTTTGCTAAAGCTATGCTTTGCATCTAACTTGTCCTTCAGTGAGAAATCATTACAGAAGTCTTTGGGTAATTCACCTGACCCACGTCAGCACCCTTTCAGGTTGGGTATTGCCCTATCCAGCAGGTTATGGATTTCCTTTGCCTTTCGGCTTACTGGCGTTCGCTTCTTGGGTCATCCCTGTCCCACTGGGGAATTCAGTCGTCCTTGCGGTTGACCTACTGGAAATCCAGACCCCATTGCGGTTATCACGTTCCACATGTTAGAGATGCAACTGAAGAGGGTGTCTCCTCTACTGCGGGGACGGGGTGTCCTCGAATTCGATTCATAAGACCGAATTCCGTGCCTCGATTGGTAAGACCGAGGTTCATTGTCCCTTCATCACCGTATCAGCCATATTTCGATGACCAGACGTCACGCAGCCTCATCAGAGATTCACTTGCGTTCACCCATTCAGTCTTCCTCTTGCCCGGTTTGTCCAAATGGCTTGGACGCTCCTTAGACGTTACCTCCTTGCAAAAGACCCCACCGTTACCAGTGATGCCCTTGGAGATTGAGGATAGGTTTGGACACTAACCTAGAGAAGTCACCTCCTCACTCACAACATGCGACATCGTGTCGCGCT
>NZ_JAUBRB010000134.1:0-2140 GCF_036701585.1 Microcoleus sp. POL10_C6
CGGTGCGATTCGTTGAAGCGTAAATCACGGTAATCAGTCCGTACATAGCGCTTCCAGCCACAAGGCTGAACTCTCGGTCTGATAAGGGTGCAAGTCCCTTCTGCCAGACTCAGGTATGACTCCCTATCTGCCCACACCGACCGAACTCGATTTTTGGAGAGTGAAGCTGGGAACAGGGCGCAATCAGACATCCAATGTGGGGTGACACTGGCGCTAATGGGGAGTTCCGATGGTGAAATTGAGCCTAGAAAAGTAACTTATCCTCAAGCGGGACGCAGACCAAGAAATCCCGACTTCACTGGAGTTTATTCCCGCCGAATAATCGTCCGAATATCGGCAAGAGTCTAGGGAATCCAGTAGTTAAATTGGCTCCACCTAAAGGAACAATCAATCTAACCGAGGGAACGAAGAAAAACGAACCGAGGGTCTAGGGGAAGTCGAACCCCAAAGTAGGCTAGACGAGCAGCGGAATCCCCTTAGTTCGGGTAGGACAGACCGTAACTGGTCTGAGGTGTTCAGAGTACACAAACTAGAGCAGAGCATGATTAGGCACAACAGCAATGTTAGTGAATCTTGGAAGAAGTTACCTTGGAAGAAATTCCGAAGGGACTTATTTCGCCTACAAAAGCGCGTGTATAAAGCGATTCAGGTTGGAAACAAGCAGAAAGCGAAGTCCCTTCAAAAGCTAATTCTGAAATCTCGGGCTGCAAGAATGTTGGCAATACGTCAAGTAACTCAACTAAACGCTGGCAAAAAGACTGCGGGAATCGACGGAAAAGCCTCACTCACATTTGAGGAAAGATTTGCCCTGAGTGAAGAACTCAGAGCCAAAAGTAACAACTGGAAACATCAGAAGTTACGTTCAATACCAATCCCTAAAAAGGATGGGAGTACCCGCCTCCTTAAGATACCGACTATCGCCGACAGAGCGTGGCAATGCCTCGCAAAATACGCGCTAGAGCCAGCACACGAAGCAACCTTCCACGCTAGGAGTTATGGGTTTAGAACAGGAAGGTCGGCGCATGACGCGCAGAAAAATCTGTTCGACAATCTACGCTCCAATAGCAATGGAATAGAGAAACGGGTTATCGAGCTTGATATCGAAAAATGCTTTGACAGGATAAGCCACACCAGCATAATGGAACGACTCATCGCCCCAAGGGGTATCAAGACCGGAATATTCCGCTGTCTGAAATCAGGAGTCAATCCAGAATTTCCAGAACAAGGAACCCCGCAAGGGGGCGTGGTAAGTCCATTACTAGCCAATATTGCTCTCAATGGGATTGAGGAAATACATCAATCAGTCCGTTACGCGGATGATATGATAATAATTCTGAAACCTAAAGATGATGCGAAGGCAATACTTGATAAAGTCAGCGAATTTCTGGCAGAACGAGGCATGAAGGTTAGTGAAAAGAAAACCAAGCTAACAGCTACGACAGATGGGTTTGACTTCCTCGGTTGGCATTTCAAAGTGCAAAACAACGGGAAATTTAGAAGCGTTCCATCAGCGGACAACTTCAAAGCACTCCGTCAGAAGGTAAAGCACATCGTTAACAACTCGAATTATGGAGCCACACTCAAGGCTGAGAAATTAGCCTCTGTGGTTAGAGGCTGGAGGAATTACCACCGCTACTGTAAATTGGATGGGTCGCGGTTTTCACTGTGGTTTATTCAAAATAGAGCCTTCAAGGTATTCAATAAGGAAGCAAAAAAGAATCGCTATACTGTCAAAAAATTGATAGAAAAAGCGTTCCCGGCGGTTCCCTACTCCGAAAACAAATTTGTCAATGTCAAAGGAGAGAAATCTCCCTACGACGGAGATATAGCCTACTGGAGTGAGCGTAACAGCAAGCTCTATAACGGCGACACCTCTAAAGCTTTAAAACGGCAAAACCATAAATGTGGGAAATGTGGTCTAAAAATGCTAGGCGATGAAAAGGTACATCTGCATCATGTAGATGGTTGCCATAGTAATTGGAAAATAAATAACCTTCTAGCGGTTCACGAAAGCTGCCACGATTACATTCACATGAGCAAAGGCGAAAGCCAAGAACATCGGGAGCTGGGTGCGGTGAAAGTCGCACGCCCAGATCTAACTGAGAGGTGCCGGGGATAATACCCCGCATCGACTCAACCA
>NZ_JAUBRB010000135.1:0-2134 GCF_036701585.1 Microcoleus sp. POL10_C6
GTGCGATTCGTTGAAACGTGAATCACGGTAATCAGTCCGTACATAGCGTTTCCAGCCACAAGGCTGAACTCTCGGTCTGATAAGGGTGCAAGCCCCTTCTACCAGACTCAGGTATGACTCCCTATCTGCCCACACCGACCAAGCTTGATTCTTGGAGAGTGAAGCTGGGAACAGGACGCAATCAGACATCCAATGTGGGGTGACACTGGCGTTAATGGGGAGTTCCGATGGTGAAAACAGAGCCTAGAAAAGTAACTTACTCCGGAGCGGGACACAGACCAACCACCCGACTCCACTGGAAATTATTCCCGCCGAATATCGAAATAATATCGGCAAGAGTCCAGGGAATCCAGTAGTTAAAATGGCTCCACCTAAAGGAACAATCAATCTAACCGAGGGAACGAAGAAAAACGAGCTGAGGGTCAAGGGGAAGTCGAACTCCAAGTAGGCTAGACGAGCAGCGGAACTCCCTTAGTTCGGGTAGGACAGACCGTAATTGGTCTGAGGTGTTCAGAAAACATAAGTTAGAGCAGAGCATGATTAGACACAACAGAAATGTTAGTGAATCATGGAAGACGTTACCGTGGAAGAAATTCCGCCGTAATTTATTTCGCCTACAAAAACGAGTGTTCAAAGCGATTCAGGTTGGAGACAAGCAAAAAGCGAAGTCCCTTCAAAAGCTAATTCTGAAATCTCGGGCTGCAAGAATGCTGGCGATACGTCAAGTAACTCAACTAAACGCTGGTAAAAAGACTGCGGGAATAGATGGAAAAGCCTCACTCACATTTGAGGAAAGGCTTGTTTTGAGTGAAGAACTCAGAAACAAAAGTAACAACTGGAAACATCAGAAGTTACGTTCAATACCAATCCCTAAAAAGGATGGGAGTACCCGCCTCCTTAAGATACCGACTATCGCCGATAGAGCGTGGCAATGCCTCGCAAAATACGCGCTAGAGCCAGCGCACGAAGCAACTTTCCACGCTAGGAGTTATGGATTTAGAACAGGAAGGTCGGCGCATGACGCGCAAAAAATCCTATTTAATAATCTACGCTCTTGTTGCAACGGAATAGAAAAACGAGTTATCGAGCTCGATATCGAAAAATGCTTCGACAGGATAAGCCACACCAGCATAATGGAACGACTCATCGCCCCAAGAGGCATCAAGACCGGAATATTCCGCTGTCTAAAATCAGGAGTCAATCCAGAATTTCCAGAACAAGGAACCCCGCAAGGGGGCGTGGTAAGTCCATTATTAGCCAATATCGCTCTCAATGGGATTGAGGAAATACATCAATCAGTCCGTTACGCGGACGACATGGTAATAATTCTGAAACCTAAAGATGATGCGAAGGCAATACTTGATAAAGTCAGCGAATTTCTGGCAGAACGAGGCATGAAGGTTAGTGAAAAGAAAACCAAGCTAACGGCTACGACAGATGGATTTGACTTCCTCGGTTGGCATTTCAAAGTGCAAAACAACGGGAAATTTAGATGCGTTCCATCAGCGGACAATTTTAAAGCATTCCGTCAGAAGGTAAAACACATCGTCAACAACTCGAATTATGGCGCTACGGACAAGGCTGAGAAATTAGCCCCTGTGGTTAGAGGCTGGAGAAATTACCATCGCTACTGTAAGTTAGATGGGTCACGGTTTTCGCTGTGGTTCCTCAACAATAGAGCCTTCAAGGTATTTAACAAGGAGGCGAAACAGAACCGCTATACTGCCAGGAAACTGGTAGAAAAGGCGTTCCCGGCGGTTCCTTACTCCGAAAACAAATTTGTCAACGTCCAAGGAGAGAAATCACCCTACGACGGAGATATAGCCTACTGGAGTGAGCGTAACAGCAAGCTCTATAACGGCAAAACCTCTAAAGCTTTAAAACGGCAAAACCATAAATGTGGAAAATGTGGCTTAAAAATGCTAGGCGATGAAAAGGTGCATCTACATCATGTAGACAGAAACCATAGTAATTGGAAAATAAACAACCTTCTAGCGGTTCACGAAAGCTGCCACGATTACATCCACATGAGCAAAGGCGCAAGTCAAGAACATCGGGAGCTGGGTGCGGTGAAAGTCGCACGCCCAGATCTAACTGAGAGGGGCGGGGAATAATATCCCCCCTCGACTCAACC
>NZ_JAUBRB010000007.1:0-161528 GCF_036701585.1 Microcoleus sp. POL10_C6
TACTGCTATGGGAATTACACGGCTGCCCTAGAAAACATTACCCAAGTCAAACAGTATTTGATGGGAGTATCGGGATCGGTTTTTGTTCCCATTTTTCATTTTTATGCCGCCCTCACCCACCTGGCACTTTTTCCCACACAGCCAGAAAGCGAGCAAGCTGAAATTCTCGCCCAGGTGGAAACCCATCAAAGCACGCTGCATCAGTGGGCGCAAAATGCTCCCATGAATTATTTGCATAAATGGTATTTAGTAGAGGCTGAACGACATCGAGTTTTAGGTCAAAATATGGAGGCGATGGATGATTACGATCGCGCCATTAAACTCGCTAAAGAAAATCAGTACATTAACGAAGAAGCACTTAGCAATGAGCTGGCAGCAAAATTCTATTTAAGCTGGGGAAAAGAAAAAATAGCCCAAGTCTACCTAACTGATGCTTACTACGCCTATGCACGCTGGGGAACCCAGGCAAAAGTTGAGGATTTAGAAAAGCGCTATCTCCAATTACTGGCGCCTATTTTTCACCCTACAACGAGCTTAAAGAGAGGTCATACACTTGCCCAAATGATGACGGCAACTGTTGCCACTACCAGTTCAGGTGTTTCACACATTCTGGACTTGGTAACAGTAATCAAAGCATCTCAATCACTTTCAGGAGAAATCAACATCGATAAGTTGCTCTCCACTTTGATGCAAGTGATGATTGAGAATGCGGGAGCAGAAAAAGGATCTATGATTTTGAGAGAAAAAGATTCTTTCTTCGTCGCGGCTCAATGTGCGATCGGTAAATCGTGCAACCTGCACTCAACTCCCGTTGCTGACTCTAACGAAATTCCGATCGCGATTATTAACTATGTCTCGCGCACCCAAGAAACTTTGGTAATTAATGATGCGACGATTGAGGCTACCTTTGCTGCTGACTCTTATATCATCCAGCATCAACCCAAGTCGGTTTTGTGTCTGCCGATTCAACATCAAGGAAAGGTGATCGCCATTCTTTACTTAGAAAATAATCTCGTTACAAATGCCTTTACTCCCGATCGGTTGGCAGTCTTAAATATCTTAGCGTCCCAAGCTGCCATCTCCATAGAAAATGCCCAACTGTATGCCAACTTAGAAGCAAAAGTAGAAGAACGCACCCAAGAATTATCGCAAGCTTTAAGCAATCTCGAAGCCACCCAAGAAGGATTGATTCAATCAGAAAAAATGGCAGCTTTAGGACAACTTGTGGCAGGAGTTGCCCACGAAGTTAACACTCCCCTGGGTGCAATTCGCTCGTCGGCAGGAAATGTTTCTAAGTTCTTGAATCAAACTTTAGAACAGTTGCCCGCACTTTTTCAATCTCTCTCTCCAGAAGAAGCACAGAATTTTTTGAGTTTACTTCAGCGTTCCCTCCAACAAGAAGCAAGCTTATCAACCAAAGAAGAACGCAAATTGAAGAGAGCTTTGAGAAGCCAACTGGAAGAATTAGGAATTGACAGTGCCGATACCGTAGCCGATCGCCTAGTGATCATGGGGGTTTATAATGAAATTGATACCTTTGTCCCTTTATTGCAAAGATCGGATAGTTTACATATCCTAGAAATCGCCTACAAAATTTCTGAATTAAAAAGAGGTATTGCTACTATCAGCACAGCTACAGATAGAGCATCAAAAGTAGTTTTTGCATTGAAGACTTATGCCCGCTACGAACAGTCTGGCGAAAAAACAGCAGCCAGTATCAGAGAAGGTATTGAAACAATCTTAACCCTCTATCAGAATCTACTGAAACAGGGAGTTGAGGTCATCAAAAACTATGCCGAAATCCCGCCGATACTGTGCTATCCCGACGAACTCAATCAAGTTTGGACGAATTTAATTCACAATGCTTTGCAAGCCATGGATTATCGAGGCACGTTAACAATTGAGTTAACTGCTCAAGATGACCAGGCTAAGATTAGCATTAGCGACAGCGGCCAGGGGATACCCGAAGAAATAAAAGGGAAAATATTTGACCCATTTTTTACTACTAAGCCCGCAGGAGAAGGCAGCGGATTGGGACTAGATATTGTGAAGAAGATTGTTGACAAGCATCAGGGAAAAATTGAAGTCGAATCAATTCCGGATCAAACTACATTTAATGTTTTCCTGCCAATGAGCGGTGTATAATACCAATTTTATATGAGGCTGCATAGAATCTGATCCCCCTTAGTAGGGGCGGGCACGGGGGCACCGCCCCTACTAAGGGGGGGACAAGAGCTTGGTCAAAGTCAACCCCTACTCCCCTTATTAAGGGGGATGCGAGGGGGCTCGAAATATATGTAATTTCACATTAAATTGGTATAAGCAGGTGAAGGATCTCGCCAACGATATAAAGCAGTAAGTAGGTCGGGTTTTACTTGGTTACACCTCACATCTTGCACCATTGTCAATAAACCTTTTATGAACAGGCTTTCCGGTCTGTTCCACAAAAAAATTTATCTCTCGTGGAACAGGCCGGAAAGCCTGTTCTTGAGAATGGTGCAAGATGTCAGTTACACCCAACCTGCAATCTACCCAACTGGGAGGATTTTAAAAGTTAAAGCGTTATGATGCCAATAAGTTGGATTCCACAGGAAACGGATGTAAAACAGCACTACAATGCGTTATGCTTACGCATATAAATTGCTTGGTTTCGGCGACTGGGGAGGGGGAGAGGATTTGGCGAGCCGTTGACTTGTGACATCTTAAGATAAGATGGGGTCGACTAATACACTTTACTACTGTGACTACTTTTGCTACTAATAACAAGTAAAAAGGAGAAAAAATAGATGTCTAAACCAGTTATTTTGTGCGTTGACGATGAGAGAATGGTATTAGACAGTCTCAGGACGCAGCTAGCAGCAGAATTTGGCAATGTCTACACCTACGAAGCAGCCGAAGATGCTGAGGAGGCTTTAGATGTAATCAGCGAACTTTCTGACGAACAAACCCACGTGATTCTGATTATTTCGGATTGGTTAATGCCCGGCATTAAGGGAGATGATCTACTAATTCGCATTCACAAAAAACACCCGCATATTATTAAAATTATGCTGACTGGTCAAGCAGATGAAGTAGCAATTGATCGAGCCAAAAAACTGGCTAACCTTCATTGTTGCTTATCTAAACCTTGGTTGGAATCCGATTTACTAGAAACGATTAAATCTGGTTTATCTAAACTATGAGCCAACAGGTAATTATCTGTGTTGATGATGAAAAAACTGTACTCAGGAGTCTTAAAGCAGAACTGCAAGAGGCTGTTGGCAATGATTATATAATCGAAATTGCTGAAGGTGGGCAAGAGGCATTAGAGTTAATTGAAGAATTGCTAGAGGATGGGGATGAAATTCCTTTAATTATTTCCGACCACATTATGCCTGAAATGAAGGGAGATGAGCTGTTAAAACAGGCTCATATAATTTCGCCTAAAACTATAAAAATTATGCTGACAGGACAAGCAGATATTGGGGCGATCGCCAATGCTATTAACTCTGCCAACTTATATCGTTATATTACTAAACCTTGGCAAGCTGAAGACTTGAAATTGACGGTTAGAGAAGCGCTAAATAGTTATCTTCAACATCAGCAACTCGCACAACAATATGCCCAACTCCAGCAAATAAATCAGGAGTTTGCCGAGTTAAACAGCCAGCAAACCCTACTCATTGCTAAACTACACGAAGATGAAAATCGGTTGACGCAGTTTTTGGAAGCAATGCCGATTGGTGTGGGTGTCCTAGATGCGGACGGCCAACCTTACTACATTAATCGGAAAGCAAAAGAGATATTGGGTAAAGGAGTTGTGCCGGATACCAGTTTCAAGGAATTGTCAGAGGTTTATCAACTCTATCAAGCAGGCACAAATCAAAAGTATCCTACGGAAAATTTGCCCATCGTGCGCGCCTTGAAGGGGGAAAGTGCTACGGCTGACGATGCAGAAGTTCATCAAGGCGACAAGATTATTCCCTTAGAGATATTCGCTACTCCAATCTACGATCAACAAGGAAATATTGTTTATGCTATCAACACTTTTCAAGATATCACGGAACGCCAAGAAGCTGAGGCAGAACGCAAAAAGTTCATTGAGGATCTCTTTGAGGTCAATTGCAATTTGGAACTTTCACTGGATGCAGAATTAGAAATTGCGGAGGCGACAAGTCGCTTTGTACCCAATGAGTTTTTAGCTTTTTTGGGATGTGATAGTATTGTTGATATTAAATTGGGAGAAGCGGTGGAGTTGGAAATGTCAGTTTTGTTTTCTGACATCCGCGATTTCACTACTCTCTCGGAAAAGATGACACCGGAAGAGAATTTCAAATTTATCAATTCTTATCTGAGTCGAATGGAACCGCTGATTGTGGAAAATCAGGGGTTTATTGATAAGTATATTGGCGATGCAATTATGGCTTTGTTTAGTGAGGGGGCGGATGATGCTGTGAAAGCCGGAATTGCGATGCTGCATACTCTGGCTGAATACAATCGAGATCGCGCTTCTGTGGGTTATGTGCCAGTTGAGATTGGGGTGGGAATCAATACTGGTTCTTTGATTCTGGGTATAGTGGGCGGAAAAAGCCGCATGGAGGGTACTGTGATTAGCGATGCGGTTAATTTGGCTTCTCGGATAGAAAGTTTGACGAAGAATTACGGGGTGTCGCTGTTAATTACTCAGCAGACTTTCGATCGCTTGACAAATCCTGCTGATTACGGAATTAGGGTAATTGATAAAGTTCAGGTTAAGGGTAAGTCTGAATGGGTGACTGTTTATGAAGTTTTCGATGCGGATTTGCCGGAAGTTAAAGCGGGGAAGTTAGCGACTCTGCAACTATTTACTGAGGCTTTGTCTTTGTACAATATGAATAATTTTAGGGAAGCTGCGGGACTTTTTGCGGATTGTTTGGGGCCAAATCCGGGGGATAAGGTGGCTCGAATTTATTGGGAAAGGTGTCAGTAGTTAGTTGGCAGTTGGTAGTTGTTAGTTGGCAGTTGGCATTTGTCAGTTGTTATTAGTTATTAGTTATTAGTCATTAGTCATTAGTTATTAGTCATTGGTTAGGGATCGAGCGTCATCAGTCAACAGTCATCAGTCAACAGCCAACAGTCACAAATAACCAATAACCAATGACTAATGACTGCTGACTACGGTTGTTCGATCGGCAATTCTATGATAAACTCGGCTCCGTGGCCGAGTGCGGACACGCAGCTAAGTTTGCCACCGTGTTCTTGGACAACTTTGTAGGAAATTGACAGGCCTAAACCGGTGCCTTTGTCGGCGGGTTTGGTGGTAAAAAAAGCCTCGAATAACTGCTGGGAAACTTCTTCGGGCATACCGGGGCCGTTGTCAGAAATCCTAATTACAGCATGGGAGTTTTGGACTTCTGTCCTAATTTTAATCTTGCTGCGGTTAGCTTTGACTTCGGCAACTGAACGCCCTTCGTTGTATTCCTCGATCGCGTCGATCGCATTTCCGATCAAATTCATAAATACCTGATTGATTTTCCCAGCATAACACTCAACCAAAGGCAAATTTCCATAGTCCTTAATTACTGCAATTTCGGGATAGTTGCCTCTGGCTTTCAGGCGGCTTTGCAGGATCAGCAACGTTCCTTCAATCCCTTCGTGCAGGTTAACTTTGCTCATTTGAGAATCATCTTTGCGGGAGAAATTTCTGAGCGATCGCACGATTTCCCGAATGCGATCGGCCCCAACCTGCATCGAAGACATCGCTTTCGGCAAATCTTCTAGCAGAAACTCTAATTCGATATCCTTAATTTTATTTTGAATTGCTGCCGGCGGCTGCGGGCAGTGCTGCTGGTACATATCGAGCAAATTCAGCAAATCTTCCGTGTAGTGGCCGACGTGAACGAGATTGCCGCAAACGCTGCTAACGGGATTGTTAATTTCGTGAGCAACACCGGCTACCATTTGACCGAGAGTAGACATTTTTTCAGTGTGAATCAATTGAGCTTGAGTTTGCTGCAATTCGTGCAAAGTATTTTCAAGTTGAAGTTTTTGTTGGGTTAACTCTGTTTGCGATCGCCGCAAAGCTTCTTCACTGCGTTTCTGCTCGGAAATGTCAGTAATTAACCCTTCCAAAGCTATCAATTCTCCCGAGTCGGAAAACACTCCCAAACCTTGCTCCCAAACCCATTTTAATTCGCCATTTTTAGCAGTAATTCGGTAATTTAGCTGATAGGGTCGATTTTCTTGCAAAGCAACTTGCACGGCATTCCACAAATTCTCACGATCGTCCGGGTGAGTCAATTCCGATATAGAAACTTGCCGAGTGCCGATAAATTCTTCAGGAGAATAGCCGGCTAACTGATAGCAACCTTCGCTGACAAACTCCATACTGCGATCGGCATCGTTGCGAAAACGGTAGGCCATTCCCGGCAAATTGCTCATCAGCGTCGCCAAGGCCCGCTGGCTTTCCCGTAGGGCTTCTTCGGCGTGTTTGCGATCGGTAATATCCGTCATCACCGCCAGCATACAGAGTTCGCCGTCCAAATTAATCAACTCTGCTGACAGCAAACATACCACCACAGATCCCGACTTCATCCGAAACTCGCATTCCTGATTGCGAACAACACCTTGTTCGTGCAAACTTCGCCTAAAATTAAGTCTGTCTTCAGGCCTTACCCAAATATTTAACCCCGGTACTGTATTCCAGGTCGTTTCTTCTAAATCGTAACCAGTCATCGACAGAAAACTATCATTAACTTCAATAAAACGACCCTCAGCAAAAGTAGTAATAATCATCGGATCTGGGCTCGATCGAAAAGCCTTAGAAAACTTTTCTTCCGATAAACTCAACTTTTTAATAGCCTCTTCCAACTGACTTGTCCGCTCTTTAACCCGGCATTCCAATACCTCATTAGCCTGCTTCAGGGCTTCCTCAGCCTGCACCCGATAAGTGATATCGCGCACCACGCCTTGCAGCCCTATTTTGCCGCCGATATCCATAGAAGTTAGCAGCACTTCCGCCGGAAACTCAGAACCATCCAAACGACGGTGCCGCCAGTCAAAACGGCAATTTCCCGATCGCAGAGCCGTATTAATTCGCTCTTGAGAAAGACTCCTAGAATCTTGTCCATCCGGTTGCAACGGCGGGCTGAACTCCGAAGGATGCTTGCCGCAAAACTCCGACTCAGTGCTGCATCCAAATAAGTTTAAAGTAGCCGGATTGCAATCCAAAAAACCCTCTTCATCTAGCAGCATTACCGCATCAGTCGTCGATTCGTACAAAGTGCGAAACTTTTTTTCCGACGCCTGCAAAGAAGCAATCAACTGCATCTTTTCCTCAGCCGCCCGCTTTTGCTCAGTAATATCCTGCATTACTTGAGAAAAGCCCTGCAACTTTCCCCTTTCATCGCGCAAAGGAGTAACAATAATATTCGCCCAAAATCGCGATCCGTCTTTGCGAAGCCGCCAGCCTTCATTTTCGTATCGACCTTCTGCCACCGCCAGGATTAATTTTTCTTTGTGCTTGCCGATTTCAAGATCTTCTTTAGTGAAAAAACACTCCGAATTATTGCCGACTATTTCATGAGATCTGTATCCCAAAATGCGTTCTGCACCAGAATTCCAGCTAGCTACATACCCCTCAGGATCTAACATGAATATAGCGTAATCCTTAACGCCTTCAATTATTAAGCGCAGGCGTTCTTCGCTTTCTCGAAGTGCAGATTCTGCTTGCTTTCGCTGGGTAATATCTTCTACAAAACCTTCGTAGTAGAGCAATTTTCCTGCTTCATCGCAGACAGCGCGCGCATTCTCAGCGATCCAAATTATTGTTCCGTCCCGCCGATAAATCTGCGACTCAAAATCCGATACGATGCCCTGTTCTTGCAAAGCAGAAACAAACTGATCGCGCCGATCGGGATTGACATAAAGCTGATCGCTGATATCAGTCAGACAGCCCATTAATTCTTCGGCGGAATTATATCCGTAGATGCGAGCCAAAGCTGGGTTAGCGCTGATGTAGCGACCGGATTGGCTTGTTTGAAAAATACCCGACACAGCATTTTCAAACATACTATAATATTTTGCTTCCATTTGGTGCAGTGCCTCCGCGACATTCAGGCATTCTATCGCTTTATTTCCTAATTTTTGATTTCCCACTTGTGAATACCCTGCTCTTGTGTGTGAGTTGAATATTTTTGGTCTACCGCCTGTTAAATTTGAGCCGTTATTTAGGCTGAAAGATGGTGTATCGCAGCCGGAGACGAGTGTGTTTATTCATCTGTCCTACTGGACTGTTAGTTATTAGTGATAGTTGCGGAAAGTTTAGCTAATCCCGTATTTATTTGATGCTTGACTGGCTGTCACGATCGCATTGGCACATCGATCGGCTTGCGGTGCAGGTGTTCGAGCAAAACCCGCTCCTTGAAATCTCCCTGAATATATTAGCAGTTGAATACCCTGAAATAAGTTAGTAGCAAGGATGTTCTTACAATAAAAGGCAGCGACTTCTACAACCGCAAGATCCTATTTTTAGGATTTGGGTGAGAGTACGACGATCGACTCTTGCCCAATGCCACAAACCCGCCTGCAAGAGCTAAACGCTCGCTGTCCTTGCTGTCAATCGATTTGAGATTTTAGATTTTAGATTAAAGAATTGACTCCACAGATGAATCTTGGGCTCCCTAATGTCTAAAATTTTTTGGTCTCCAGAACTCCTCTCGGAAACTTTTATCGGTCTTTGGCTGCTCTGAGTTAGTGTTAAGTATTATTGCTGATAGATAATACAGCAGACTGCTAGCAGTTGTACGATTTGGGGTTTCTATGTAAAGTTGGCACAACAATAGGGTAATTGTTGTATCAAAAAATTCATATTCTGCTACTGCGGGCGGAAAAATTCTGTAGCGGTGCTGGCATTTGAGCAAAAATCGGGGCCCGATCGCGCAAAATGTGGTCGGCAAGTCTGGTAAAATCCCGATCGATTCTCGGTTTGGCCACAAAGCTCGATCAAGCTAAATTTGACTAAAAACTAATAAATGACAAATTCTCCTCTACTAGCAACGCCAGAGTTATCCCCTGCTTCAACCCAGACGCCGGATTCTCCTGTGTGGCCAGCCCTCCTGCAACAACTATTAGACAGACAATCTCTCTCACGCACCCAAGCAGCCGACTTGATGCAGGGATGGCTAGCCGAAGCTATTCCCCCCGTCCTCTCAGGAGCCATTTTAGCGGCCATCCAAGCCAAAGGCATCTCAGCCCAAGAATTGGCAGGAATGGCTCAGGTATTGCATTCTCAGTCGCTTGCAGGTGAATCAGAGAGCATTTTCAATCCCAAATCCTCAATCTCCAATCTCAAATTAATTGATACTTGCGGCACAGGTGGCGACGGCGCTTCCACGTTTAACATTTCCACTGCTGTAGCTTTTGTGGCCGCCGCCGGCAAAGTTCGAGTCGCCAAACACGGAAATCGCTCCGCATCGAGCAAAGTGGGTTCTGCTGACGTGTTGGAAGCACTCGGAGTCAACCTCAACGCCGATCCCGCGAAGGTAAGATCTGCGGTAGACTCTGTGGGCATCACCTTTTTATTTGCCCCTGGGTGGCATCCCGCACTTAAGGCTGTAGCGCCGCTCCGGCGAACTTTGAAGGTGCGGACTATTTTTAACCTATTAGGGCCCCTTGTCAATCCTATGCGCCCTACAGGGCAGATAATCGGGGTGTTCGATCCTACTCTGGTATCAACTATTGCTCAAGCTTTGGGCGAGTTGGGGACTGAGTTAGCTTTAGTCGTTCACGGCAGAGAAAAATTGGACGAGGCGGGTTTGGGTGATGTGACTGATTTGGCGGTTTTGTCTGATGGCAAAGTGGAACTCACTACTTTAGACCCGGAAAAGGTAGGATTGACACCAAGTGCGATCGGCTCATTAAAAGGCGGAAATGTTGAGGAAAACGCCGAGATTTTGCGGAACATTTTGCAAGGGAAAGGTACGCGCGCGCAAATGGATGTTGTAGCTTTGAATGCGTCTTTAGCTTTTCAGGTGGGAGGTGCAATTCCTATGGGTTCTCACGCAGCAGGAGTTTCTCTGGCTAAGGAGATTTTATGGAGCGGCGAATCTTGGTTGAAGTTGCAGCAGTTGATTGAGTTTTTGAAATGAAGGAAGAAGGAAGTTCGCCAACGGATTTTGCAACGGATGTAACGGAAGGAAGAAGGAAGAAGGAAGAAGGAAGAAGGAAGAAGGAATTTTTTGTTTTAACTAACCCACAAGAAAAATTATTTAATTTTCCATTTTTCTTTACTTCTTCCCTCTCCCTCCTTCGTTCTTGTTAAGAGCGCGCTCGAAATTCAATGACATCTTGCTTAATAGTCACATCTTTATTACCAAAAAAGTCGTGACCCAACAGTCCGATATCTAGCGACGGCGAGACTGCGACAACTACATTGTTAACTGCCAGACCACCTGCTTCCATAGAGCTCAGGCGACCGAGGGGAAAAGTAGCCACTCCGTTGGGAGTTTGTGCTTGCACTGTTCCCTGGAGAACAACGCCCAAGGCTTTAGCCATTGCTGGTGTAATTACTGTGCCACTAGCTCCAGAATCTACCATCATCTCGAACTTTTGTTTGCCGTTAAACGTGACTTCTATGACGGGGATATTAGCCTCTCGGCGTTTGATTTTTGCCTGAAACACTCCCGACTTTGCCGCCGCCGAAGTGGGGGGAGTCAATTCTTTGGGGAGAAAACCGCAGACTGATTGGCTGAGGTTGACGGTTCGGCCTGACGAGCTCCGCATGAAGCATCCCTCACTTTCTTGAGCCACTGCTGGCGAGGAGTTGGCAACACTCCCTACTAAAATTGAACTGCTCAGAGAAATAACCCCTGCTAAAACCAGTAAAGGTTGGCGCAGGTTTTGAGGGATCGGTAGAGGCTTTTTTGAGTTTGAGAGTAAAGGCAAGGGTGATTTACTAGCCATAGTTTCGTTAAACGCTGTAGCTCGATCGTAACAGCGACAACTGCCTTTTGGTATAGATATAGAATTTCCGCCCGCCTCCTAAGCTGCTTGCAGATAAATTGCTGGCGCGGGGGAGATGGAAAATTTGCACGCACTTATAGCCTTTCTCAGTAACATGAGGTACACGCTTTATAAGCGGGCATAGGGCATAGGACATAGGGCATAGGGCATAGGGCATAGGGCATAAGGCATAGGGCATACCTCACCAAGATTGAGAACTGCTGTATTGCTGCTTTTTGATTACCTGCGGCATAAGTGCCTTGCTTTTCCGAACCCTTGCACAAATTAAAATAATATCTGTATATTGCCGACTAGCATCAAATCCCTGGCAGTGGTAAGAATGAAACCAAACGAAAGTAATTAAGGATGCCATGTCACTTTCAACTGCACAACCCGCTCTCCTAGTCCTGGCTGACGGTACTGCTTACCGCGGCTGGTCGTTTGGCGCTGACGCCACCGTCGTTGGCGAGGTAGTATTTAATACGGGAATGACGGGCTACCAAGAAGTATTGACCGATCCCAGCTATTGCGGTCAAATTGTAACTTTTACTTATCCAGAATTGGGCAATACCGGGGTAAATCTCGAAGACGAAGAATCCTCGCGCCCGCAAATTCGGGGTGCGATCGCCCGGAACGTATGCAGCCGCCCCAGCAACTGGCGCTGCTCGCAATCTCTGCAAGACTACCTGAAACAGTACGATATCCCCGGAATTTACGGGATCGACACCCGCGCCCTGACTCGCAAAATTCGCACGGTGGGAGCGATCAACGGTGGCATTTCGACCACGATTCTCGACCAGGCAGAGCTTTTGGAGCTAGTGCAAGACGCCCCCAGCATGGACGGGCTGAATCTAGTCCAGGAAGTCACCACTCGCGAGGTTTACGAGTGGTCTGAAGCCACGGACTCGGTTTGGGAGTTCAGTCCTACAGTCAAACCTGCTAACGGCAAAATGTGGACTGTGGTAGCGCTAGACTTTGGGATCAAGCGCAACATCCTGCGGCGTCTGGCGAGTTACGGGTGTCGGGTCATCGTTGTCCCCGCTGACACGTCGCCGGAGGAAATTCTCAAATACAACCCGGACGGCATTTTTCTGTCCAACGGCCCTGGAGATCCGGCGGCGGTAACGGAAGGGATAGCGACTGCGAAAGCTTTATTAAAGTCGGACAAACCCGTATTCGGCATCTGCATGGGACACCAAATTTTGGGACTTTCCTTGGGTGCAGAAACTTTTAAACTTAAGTTCGGCCATCGGGGATTGAATCATCCAGCGGGTTTAACTGAGCAAATAGAAATTACTAGCCAAAATCATGGTTTTGCGATCGACCCCGATTCCCTAGCCCCCGAAGTAGAGATTACTCATCTCAATTTGAACGATCGCACCGTAGCCGGATTGAAGCATAAAACTCTGCCACTGTTCTCAGTGCAGTACCACCCAGAAGCCAGTCCGGGCCCGCACGACGCCGACTATTTATTTGATCGATTCGTGCAGTCAATGCGAGACAATCAGAAAGTAGCCAGCAGTAAGTAGTCAGCACTCAGCAGTCATTAGTCAGTAGTCATCAGAGGCTGTTTGTGTCGATCGCTTCTGACTAATGACTAATGACTAATGACTCATAACTAAAAAACTGTAGACAAAAAACCAAAAAACTCCTATAATGAAGCCTCGACTTTAAGCCATATCTAGCTAGGAGGGTGTCATTTCTGAGTCATTGACCCTGACCGTTAGCCTCAGAGGCACTCGCGAAGTCAGGAATAACTGTCAGTTATTTCGCCTGACGGGCCTGCTGGACGCTTTTTCTGAGGCCACTTTTCGGAAGGTAATAAGCAAATGTATTGACGACGGCCCAAAACACGTAATTTTGGACTTGTCTCAGATAGACTTTGTGGATAGTTCAGGCTTGGGCGCACTTGTGCAACTTGTCAAAAAAGCCCAAACCTTGGAAGGGACATTGCAAATTGTCTCAAATCCCCGCGTAACTCAGACTGTTAAACTGGTTCGCTTAGAGAAATTTTTGTCTTTGCAGCCTTCGGTTGATGAGGCGGTAAAAAACGTCAAGGATGCTTGACGCCAAAGTGGATTAAATTAGCTATCCGGTTCTCAACGCTGGATAGCAAATTTTTATTTTTTTGCGGGTAAAATAATACCGATTTTCCCAGAAGCTGCGACACGCGCCAGCCGCTATTTCCCCGATGCTTAGAGTTTCGGTGGATGGGCAGTAAAATATGTGTGGCAAACACGCGAAAAAATGGTATAAAAATTAGAGCATCCCGATCTGGTAAAAAGCCTTTTTTAGGAGTGCGATCGTCACGCCAACCTTTGCCTATATATCTCGCTTCGCGATCGGACAGCGAACACTCCTGTGAAAGCTATAATTGCTGAAGTAACGAAAGACGAAATAAGTAAGTGACTAGAAAAACCAAGCTGTGCGGAAGTTTTATTTAAAAAAGTATGTCGCCGATCGCAGATGACGGACTCAAACTGAGTCTGACGGATATCAGTTTAAATCGAGTGCATCCTGCGAGGGCTACACCAGCAGAAATAGAAAGAATTTCGCCCGCAGCCTGGGCATATTTGGGAGATGCAGTGTACGAACTCTACGTTCGGAGTTCGTACTTAGTGCCACCCAGAAGATTGCAAGCTTATCACGAATTAGTGGTGGGGCAAGTACGAGCCGAAACTCAAGCGCGTCATTTGCGATCGATCTCTCCTTACTTGAACAGTACAGAATTAGCAATTGTCAAGCGCGGCCGCAATGCTGCAGCGGGCCGTTCTAAGCGAGCAGATCCAGAGATATACCAACAAGCCAGCAGCTTAGAAACTTTGATCGGATATTTGTATCTCACCGATCCCGAAAGATTGACCGAACTTCTGGCACTTTTAGATCTTGAGACTTAAAGGATTTAGCAGTTAAAAGTTGGGAATGGGGAGGGATTAATTAACCATCCTGGCACGGCTAACATAAAACCGCAAAAATCTTGATCGGCAAAACAGGATTGATCAGTTATTAACTAGCAATTTGAACACAGCAAAATCCTTGCTCCCTCGCTAGACTATCTCAAATCTCAAAGCCCAAAGATTGCTCCCTCAATCAAGAATCTCACATCTACCATCTACAATCGACTAGCCTTCAGCCAAAACGTTTTGAGCACAAGAAACCCATGAGAAAATTTACCAAACCCAACTTTTCGCGATCCAATTCCGACAGCAAGCCATTCAAAAGCGAAGGCCGCCGTCAGGACTCACAACCATCCTCTCCCCGCTTTGAACGCAAGCCCCGTCCCGATACTCGCGGAGTAGACGCGCCTCAAAAGCGATCAACCTTCGCCCCGCAATCACGAGAAATGCCTGTGAGAGCAATTTTCAAACGGAGATCCGATGCCGACGGCCAACCGGAAATTCGCAGAAATAATCATTTCAAAGACAGAGACAGCAGCCCGCAGGAATCCAGGGGCAATTATTACCAAGACAGAGATAGCAGCAGCCCCCAGCCGGCCCGCAACAATTTCCGAGACAGAGACAGAGACAGAGACAGCAGCCCGCAGCCGGCCCGCAACAATTTCCGAGACAGAGACAGAGACAGCAGCCCGCAGCCGGCCCGCAACAATTTCCGAGACAGAAACAGAGACAGCAGCCCGCAGGAATCGAGGGGCAATTATTACAAAGACAGAGACAAAGACAATAGCCCGCAGGAATTCCGGGGCAACCATTTCAGAGACAGAGACAAGGACAGAGACACTCGCCCTATTGACAGTGCCTCAAATACTGTCGTGCAACCAGACGCAGACACAGACGACATGATTTACGGCCGCCATGCGGTGCAAGCAGCTTTAGAAACAAACCAAGTCCTCAACCGGATCTGGGTTGTTCCCCACCTGCGCTACGATCCCCGCTTTCACAGCTTGCTAACCGAAGCCAAAGCCAATGGCAGCATCATTGACGAAGTTGACGATTTGCGCCTCGACTACATCACGCGCAAAGCAAACCACCAAGGCGTAGCCGCTCAAGTATCAGCCTACGAATACCTGGATTTGAGCGAGCTGATCGCAAAGGCTAAGTCGGCTTGCGAAGATCCAGTAATTGTGGTAGCAGAAGGACTCAACGACCCGCACAATCTAGGGGCGATTATTCGCACCGCAGAAGCATTGGGATCTCAGGGCATGGTGATTCCGCAGCGACGGGCTGTTGGGATTACCTCAGCAGTGAGAAAAGTGGCAGCAGGGGCATTAGAAAGCCTGCCCGTGGCGAGGGTTGTCAATCTTAACCGGGCGCTGGAAGAACTCAAAGAGGCTGGATTCTGGATTTATGGCACTGCAGCAGGTGTCGGTCAATCGGTAGAGACAGTCAAGTTCTCGGGGCCCACTGTTTTAGTGGTGGGCGGTGAAGCTGACGGTTTGAGCCTTTTGATACAGCGCGGATGTGATGGATTAGTTTCAATTCCTTTAAGGGGCCATACTCCTAGCCTGAATGTCTCCGTAGCAACGGGGATGGCTTTATACGAAATTTACCGCCAGCGCGGGCCCAAAAAGTTTCACGTACACGGATCGTAAAGGTGGTTGAAAAAAAGAGCACAACAGAGTAGCTTATTGTGAATGTCGCCCAGAATGGAGTGGCATCACACCGGGAACAAGTAAGGATAGCCGATCGACTGTCGTTACTTGTTCAGGCCAAAGTATAAGGGGTCTTGCCCCTACGTTCAAACAGGAATTCGACACAAATCTATTTAGATATATTTAAATAGGTTTGGAGCGGTTCTTGGCAGCAGTCAGCCACGTGTAAATAACAAAAGCCTAGGCGTGTTCGCAGCACCCAGAAAACACCGTCAAATACATTAGAAAAGCAGATGAAAGAATTCTTGATTAGCTTGCTCAACTTTTTCGGATTGGCTTGGTGGGTTGAAGTTAAAACTTCAGCGCCGCGGTGCATTTACTATTTTGGCCCGTTCTTAACCCAGGGAGAGGCGGAAACGGCAAAAGCAGGATATGTAGAAGACATAGAAAATGAAGGGGCAGAAGGTGTTAGTGTTTCGATTTACCGCTGCAAACCAATTACTTTGACTGTTGCAGAAGATTTGGGAAAGCTTGGTGATGGAGGGCTGTGGCCGGTTTTGAGCGGTCAGTAGAAACAGGGGAGTTTTGAGTTTTGAGAGGGCTACGCTTCCCTCGCAACGCTGTGCGGTTTTGAGTTGTGAGTTATAACTTCAAAACTCTTGAGTGTTGGGTGATAAATTGCTTCTGACAAACTCCCAACTCAACACTCGCAATTTCCAACTGCTTCGGGGTGACTCTCAATCCAACTATCGATGTCTGCGATTACCCGATCGGGAATTTCCCAAGGGAACAAGTGGGCTGTATTGGGATAGCACTGCCACTGACAATCCTGGAGGTGGCGGGCGGTTTCTAAACTGGATGCTGAGGTGATGTGCCGATCGGCCTCTCCGGCCAACACCAAGCTGGGACATTGAATGTCGCCAAGGTGCAGCAGTCGATCGTATCCAGCCCTCAGAGCGGTATTTAACGCCTTGGTGGCCGTGTTGGAAGTCTTGAGGTAGGCGGGAGTACCTGCCTGTGCTAAGTAGCGGTAAGGGGTGGCGTTATGCTGCTGTATCAAGTAGCGAAAGAGCGATCGCCTCGCAAAAGTATCAATATTCCACTGCCAACCGGGTAGGGCCCAATTGATAATTCCGGCTAAACCGGTGTAAAGGTTATCTTGCCAAGAGATGGGAGGGTGACTTCCTCGCGGTTTGGCTGCGGATGCAAGGAGAATCAAACCGGTGACTCGCTGGGGATATTTCATGGCTAATTCCAGGGCTAAAATCCCTCCCAAAGACCATCCAATCACCAAACAGCGATCGACTCCTAATCTGTCTAATAGTGCTTCTAAATCCACCAGATGATCGGTCATTTCAAAGAAAGTTGAGGTGCGACTGTTGCCGTAGCCGCGCAAGTCTGGGGCGATCGTCTGGAAGCGTTTTGAGAGGTGTTCTGTGAATACCGACATACAATCGCCGGAACCTGGATGGCCGTGCAAGCAGAGAATAGGAAATCCTTTGCCTTTGACGGAAACACTGAGTTTTTGATGCGGCATTTTTTAACTGTTTGGGCGGTGCGTTTTCCCCCGCTATAAATTGTATATTCCAGCGATTAAAAGCTGGGGTTTCGGACCATGTAATCTGCAATTTTAGAAATAGACTGGCGCATTTGTAGCTCGCCGCTGCGGCTGTCAATCACAGTAATCACATAGGCCTCGTCGTCAATGCTCATCGCTAAAGTTGTGCCGAGCACCCAGGAATTTTGACCAGTTTTTTCCCCCAACCACTGAGCTTTAGTTCCTTCCAAGGCAGCAAATCCCAGAGCGTGATCGTACTGGCGGTTGAGAGTTTCTATTAACAGTTTAGCACCGGGTGTTTCGCCGTTGTAAATTTGCACCATCATTTCGGTGAGTTCGTTAGCAGTCACGCGGTTGCGACCCGAACCGGGGTTGGAGGGCATAATTCTTTCCCCCATTAATTTGAAGTTGACGCGGGTGACTTCGTAGCCGCTATTATCTAAATATTGATTGATGTAATCCGAACCTAAATAATCGATCAGTTGATTGGTGGCGATATTGCTGCTGCGATAGATCATTTCTTCTAACAGTAGCTGTAGCGGGTAATTGCGATTGGACCTAATCTTTGCCGATGCGTCTTCGGTGAAATTACCGCGAGTGACTAATACTTCCTGGTTCAGACTAATTTTTTCTTTATCGACTTTTTGCATCAGGGCGACAGCAATCGGCAGTTTAATTAAGCTGGCTGGACTGACAGGAGGTACATCGCCCCGGAGGTTTACGCATTCTCTAGAAAGGTTGCAAATACCGATCGAAGCTTGAGCCGACAAACCGCTTTCTCGGGCAAGCGCACCCAAAACATCAGATTTTGCTTGCTGCACTTGAAAGGTTGCTGCTGTTAAATTTTCCCGGTATTCTTGAGTTTTTGAGGCAGTGACGGAAGCTAAAAATGAATTTTGAGGAACTTCCTGCAAGTTGTTGAGCGCCTGATGCCAGAAAAATTGAGTTTGCTGCGAAGATTCGATCGACTTATTTGGCTGCCGTTTAGTTTCTACGGCTCTGTTGGCTAAACGGACTGCTTGCTGTAAGTTGTCGTTAGCCCTCTGTTCTACTAATATTTGAGCTTCCACCGCTTGCAACTGCTGTAGCAGTTGTTCTTGAGGATTAGCTGCGAAGGGAACTAAGCCGGAAAGGATGGTTGGTTCTGGGGAGGGAGATGAGGGTTGTTCTAATTCGGTGATCAGCCCATCGCGAATTTTGTAGAGTTCGTCGAGGGAACGCGGGTTAGATGATTGAGAGAATGAACTTGCGATGGTTAACATCTGAACCAGTCCAATGCCGGCTACTACTGCCGCCATCTTGTTGGCGATCGACAAAAAACCCCTGATTTCTGGCATATTTAACATCCTCCACACAACCCTATTCAATATAAGCAGCTATTGTTACATCATTGAAATACTCACCGGCCTCTTATGAGCGGTGATTCTTGACGCTTCATCGGGTTTTGCTAACCGTTGCTAGTCTGACAATCCCTCTGCGCCCGTTTTGAGTCGTGGCGATTCCCCATCCCGACTTTCTCTATAATTCTAGAAGCGTTTTGATCCCTATCTTGTTTAGTACCACAACTCAGGCAAAGCACTGAACGAACAGACAAATCGATTTTACCCCATTTGAAACCACAATCCGCACAAACTTGGCTAGTAGGTTCCCACCTACTAATTACTTGAAACTCTCTGCCAAACTTTTCGGATTTGGATTCACAGAGAGTTCTAAACTCTCTCCACCCTTGCTGGCTAATTGCCCTTGAGAGCTTCCGGTTTCTTACCATCCCGGATACATTTAAATCTTCCAAAATAATCACTTGGTTTTCGTTAACTACTTTAGTTGACAACTTGTGCAGAAAATCTTTACGGGTGTCGGCAATGCGGTTGTGCAATTTAGCAATCTTGATTCGTGTTATGTTTCTCCTTTTAGAGTCTTTCGGCTGGCGAGCTAATTTACGTTGAAGTTTACGGATTGTGCGGTCTAGACTTTTATAGCTAGGGCTTTTGGCTTCCTCACCGTTACTCATCACTGCAAAAGTTGTGATTCCTAAATCGATTCCGATACTTTGGTTTTTCGCCTCAGATGGAATGTGTTGAATTTCTACTAAAAAACTCAGGAAATAACGATTTCCACAATCTTTGATTACTGTGACAGAGCTAGGTTCGGATGACAGTGTTCTTGACCATATAGGGTTAACAACACCTATCTTGGCTAAATAGACACCGCCATTTTTCAGAGAAAAACCCCCAATCCTAAATCGTGCCGACTGGCTATTTGCTCTTTTTTTGAACTTGGGATAACCAACCTTGCAACCTTTTCGCTTTCCTTTGCAGGAGTCGAAAAAGTTCTTGAAAGCCGTTTCCAAGTCCGCTACAGATTGCTGTAGAGGAATATTGGAGACTTCGCTTAGCCAAGCTCTTTCTTCGGTCTTTTTCGCTTGGGTGATCACGATTTTTTGCAGTTCGGCCGAACTTGGCTTTTTCTCGGACTGCTTGCAGAGAGCTAGGCTATCGTTCCAGACCTTCCTCACGCAGCCAAACAGCCGAGCCAAGCTCTGCTTTTGTTCTGTCGTTGGATAAAATCTGTACTTGAACCTCGCCTTCATGTTTATACTAATATTGGTCTGTAGGTTTGATTATATATTGGTTTGCAAGTAATGACAACTATTTACCGCCATGAGCGCAATTCTGTTACAGAACTTAAAATGCACTTGGTCTGCGTAACAAAGTATCGTCGGTCTGTATTTACGAGCGAAAGTCTTGATTTGATTGAAAAATCGTTTCGTGAGGTAGCTCAAAAAATGAACTTTCAAGTGCTAGAGTTCGATGGCGAAGGCAATCATGTTCATGCGCTGATTGAGTATCCGCCTAAATTATCGACATCTCAAATTGTTAACGCATTAAAAGGCGTTTCCAGTCGTCGGTACGGACAGGCTGGACACGAAAAACCCCACAAAGAAGCTTTGTGGAGTCCTAGTTATTTTGCTGTTTCTGTAGGAGGTGCGCCTTTAGAAGTTTTGAAGGAATATATTAGAAACCAAGAAAAGCCGTCCTAGAAGGACGGGGCTTGTATCTCATTTTTTTTGTCAAACGGTTTTAGATTTTAGATCGGAGATTGTAGATTGAAGAACAAATCTCAAATCTCAAATCTCAAATGGTTTTGATCGCGCCAATGTGGCAAAATAACCAAAATAAAGGGAGCGATCGCACCAAAGCAATCAACCCCCTCTAAATATTGCGAACTATCTACTTTCTGCGCCGCCGTCGCCAGTCAGCACCCAACCGCTTGAGGTAATCCCAGCCGCGTTGGGGCCAGACATGATCGCTACCAATCTTTTCGGCAATCCAGCGAGCGACTTTGGGGCCTGTCCAGTCTCCGCCGTCGGGGGCAGGGCCTTGCAGCGCTTGTCGCAGTTCTTCTTGCTGTTCAGGATTCAGCAAGGATTTTGCAGGAGGGGGCTGGCGGTCTCCGCTGCGATTTCTCACAGAGTTAGGCCCTTCTCGGTTGTAGCGCTGGACAATTTCTTTGGCGTAGTCGTAGTTGAGACCTACGACTTGGGCTGCTTGTTTGATAGTCCAATTTCGGGACACTAACAGCAGCAAGTGCCAGCGGCGCGACTCTGTGGTGTTTTGTGCCTGCCGGTAGCGAATTTTGAGTTCCTCTGCCGTCAGGTGGGATTCTAAGTGAGCTTTAGGTGGCATTCCTCCAACGGGGCATCGGGAACTTCTTACCATATATCTTGGGTTTTGGGGATAATTCCGGATGAAATTATTTTCCTGGGGATCGATCGGGCAAATAAGTAGCTTTTTTTACCGCAGATGCACGCAGCTAGTCGCAATTGAGGAAGGACTGCTGTTTTTTTGCAGGTGCGCGCAACAGGAGACCACGGCGTGGCGGTGAGCGTTCCCAGCTTTTTTGTGAACCCCAGATTTCTGACAGGCTTGTTGACCTCTGGCACAAGGGGCGTGGATCGGAAAAGGTCGATCGCTATTTTCTTCGATCGGGCAGCGGCCCTTAATTCACTCGGCTGAATGATAACTTTTAGTCATTTTTGAATAAAAAAGTATTCTTCATAATCGGATACTAATTATTAGGCTATAGACCGCCATAATCTAATCTTTATTATCATATTTTTTTTATTTTAAGTTCATTTTTTTGTGGACTTACAGGAGATGAGTTTTTTATAAAATCAGCTTTAAACGCTGCTAGTTATGCTCTTTAAAATAACTTAAACCTAATAAATAAATAAATATGTATTGTGAATTATAATACTCTGAAAGTTACCCGGAATAAAGCATTCACAATCGGGAATTGGTTTATTTTATATGCCATCTTTTTCTTCCCTAAATACTGGATGGCGTCGAAGAGAAGCTAGGTTCTAATGTTTGAGAATTTAGATTGCAGAATTGGGAATGACTAATTCCCTAATGATTGTGATCTTGCATACACATTCTTGGAGGCAGAACCTAATTATGTAGGGGTCTCATTGCACACATTACCGCTTCCTCACATAATTCGTGCGTCCAACCACTTGTTGCATAAGTTTTGATACAGTTGCATTCTTGGTTTGTTAAAAGATGAGGTAAAAAACTCGATCGCTATTTTGTGTTCGGTGGGATTTGGGGAATTTAATCTATTGTAGATAAAATGACCTATCGCCCGTTAGCGGAGTCCTCTTTGAGGCTCGAACTTTCGCCACAAAAATAGCCGACTTTGCCTTCGGGCTGTAAGCAGGTACAATTGCCAGTTATATTAACTGTATTGTCTCAAAGTAGAAATAATAAAGGTACGAGCATGGCATCCATCCGCGAGTTGCACCGACAACTGGTCAATAAAGAACGCTCTGCTGTGGAAATTACTCAAGAAGCATTAGACCGAATTACCCAGCTAGAGCCGAAGTTGAAAAGCTTTCTGTGCGTGACGGCAGACAGCGCACTGGCGCAGGCCCATAAAGTGGATGCCCAAATCGCAGCCGGAGAGCAAATTGGCCTGTTGGCCGGCATCCCGATCGCCGTTAAAGATAATATGTGCACCGAGGGCGTTCCCACAACCTGCGCCTCTCGGATTTTGGAGAATTTTGTGCCTCCCTACGATGCAACCGTCGTCTCCAAACTCCAAGCAGCCGGTGCGGTGATTGTGGGTAAGGCGAATATGGACGAGTTTGCAATGGGGAGCTCGACGGAAACTTCTGCTTATCAAGTTACCGCGAATCCTTGGGACTTGGAGCGCGTGCCCGGAGGGTCTTCTGGCGGTTCTGCTGCAGCGGTAGCCGCTGGAGAATGCGTCGTGAGTTTGGGTTCGGATACTGGGGGCTCAATCCGCCAACCTGCTGCTTTTTGCGGGTTGGTGGGGCTGAAACCAACTTATGGGTTGGTTTCTCGCTACGGTTTGGTGGCCTATGCTTCTTCTCTCGATCAAATCGGGCCCTTTGGCCGGACTGTTGAGGATACGGCGATTTTGTTGGGAGCGATCGCCGGTTATGATCCGAGAGATTCCACGAGTCTTAATGTCCCAATTCCTGACTACGCTCAAGCTTTAAGACCCAGTTTGCGACCCAAGGGTCAAATTAGAATTGGTGTAATTAAAGAAACTTTTGGTGTAGGGCTGGACTCGGGGGTTAAAGACGCTGTTACTAAGGCGATCGAGCAATTTCAACAATTGGGCGCAGAAATTCAAGTCATTTCTTGTCCCCGCTTCCGCTACGGTTTGCCCACTTACTACATCATTGCTCCCTCGGAAGCTTCGGCAAATTTGGCGCGATATGATGGAGTGAAGTACGGTTTCCGATCTCCAGACTCCGATAATCTTTTGGATATGTATGCCAAAACCCGCTCTCAGGGGTTCGGTGCGGAAGTTAAACGCCGGATTGCGATCGGCACTTACGTATTGTCGGCTGGATATTACGATGCCTATTATCTAAAAGCTCAAAAAGTTCGGACTTTGATTAAAGAAGACTTTGAAAAAGCTTTTTCTCAAGTTGATGTTTTAGTCTGTCCCACTGCTCCTACTACCGCATTTAAGGCAGGCGAAAAATTCAATGACCCTCTGAGTATGTATTTGTCAGATTTGATGACTATTCCCGTGAATCTTGCTGGTTTGCCAGCTTTGAGTTTGCCCTGCGGATTTGATGATAAAGGACTGCCCGTGGGTATACAACTGATTAGTAATGTTTTGCAAGAATCTCGGTTGTTTCAAGTGGCTCACGCTTACGAACAGTCTACGAATTGGCACTTACACCACCCGGAATTGCATTAATTTTTGAAAATCGGCGGAATACGGTGGCGGAAGTTAGTAATCGATCTTGGCTAATTGTCTGAATTAATAATTTGCCATTAGCTTTTGAGCGATCTCTAATTTCCCGCGTGCTCTATCTATGAACAATTTGCTAGTATTCCTTTTGTCTAAATCGCTAATAGCTTTTGGGATAGTTTTGGCCGTTGCTTATTCTGCTGCTTGTGTATTCCTATTTGTAGCGCAAGGTAAGTTTATCTTTTTTCCTGCGCGGGCGATCGAAACTACGCCAGATGATTTTCAGTTGAAATATCAAGATGTCTGGCTGCCAATTTCAACTAAAACAGGCGCGGTTGACAGCGTGCACGGGTGGTGGATTCCTGCCTCGGAAAATCCCCCCAGCCCCCCCTTAGCAAGGGGGAGAGCAAGAAAGGGAGAGGCTGTTCCCTCTGTTAACACCGGAGACTCGGATAGCCCCCCCAGCCCCCCCTTGCCAAGGGGAGGAGCTAGAGGAGTCGGAACGTCCCCGCAAAGTGAGAGACCGGCAGTCGCTCCGGTTCCCCCCCTTGTTAAGGGGGGGTTAGGGGGGGTAGTTTTGTACCTGCACGGCAATGCTTCAAATGTGGGATCAAATGTCGAACACGCTCATCGATTTCATCGATTAGGTTTGTCGGTATTTGTGATGGATTATCGTGGTTATGGAAAAAGCCAGGGCGATTTTCCGAGTGAATCTCAGGTTTATGAGGATGCTCAACTTGCTTGGGATTATTTGGTGAAACAGCGCGGGATTAACCCAAATCAAATTTATATCTACGGTCATTCTTTGGGAGGCGCGATCGCGATCGATCTAGCCGTGCGTCACCCGGAGGCGGCGGGGTTAATCGTAGAAGGCTCTTTTACTTCGACGCGGGCGATGGTGAATTTTCAAAAAGGGCTGTTTTGGATGTTTCCGATCGATTTTTTGCTGACACAGCGGTTTGATTCTCTTTCAAAAGTCGATCGCCTGCAAATGCCCGTGCTCTTTATTCACGGGACTGCTGACAATGTAGTTCCAGTGGAAATGAGCAAAAAAATGTTTGAGGCAGCACCTGAACCCAAACAGCTTTACATAGTTCCTGATGGAGGTCACACTAATGTGGCACAGATCGGGGGCGCAGAATATCTGCAAATACTGAGCCAATTTTTAGGTTCTTCAAAGTAGATAAAAGCTATTGGCGGTAACAGGTTAAGTTTGATATCTGTACCGCCTGCTCGCACTTCTAACAGTACATATTAAACACAGTAGTGATGACGATGATACTGCTTAGTAGAACCTTAATACATTTAGCCACCAGTCATTCAAAGCATAGCAGTAATTACAGTAATTGTTCGTGCTGAGCGCTGGTTCTTTCTTAACTTCGCAGCCTCGCCGAGAGGTTTTTCTGTTCGGCATCCGGGCGCCACAGAGATTGGCATCTGTGAGATTAGCTTTGTTCAATCTCGCATCCGTCAAGTCGGCCGATCTAAGGTCGGCACCGCTGAGATTTGCACCGCTTAAATCGGCTTCTTTGAGGTCGGCACCGGTGAGATTTGCACCGCTTAAATCAGCATTTCTCAGGTCGGTTCTATTTAGTTTAGCGGCGCTCAAATTACTGCATTTTAAGTTAGCCAACTGGAGCGATGCGCCTCGCAGAAAACTCTCGCTGAGGTTAGCATTTTCTAAGTTTGCTCCCCTGATGTCGGCTCTGCTCATGTCGGCTTTGCTGAGGTCGGCGTCAGCCAAAAAGGCGTTTCTCATGTTGGCGTTGTTTAAATTAGCTTCCATTAAGTCAGCCGCAGTCAAGTCGGCATCAACTAAGTCGGCCCTGCTGAGAGTGGCGCGGCTCAAGGAAGCGCCAAACAAATCTGCACGGCTCAAGGAAGCGCCAAATAAGTCGCATCCGGGACATCCTCTGGTTTCTAGCAGCCGCTTGACTAGAGACAGATTTTGAGCTTGCAAGGGAAGTGCGGCGCAAAATGGGAGTAGCATTATCGCAGCAGTCAGAATTTTCAGTTTGATTTTGGTCATAGTCTTGGTAAGTCCTGTAACTGCCTTTCATCACCGATTTGTCTGCGGGACTTACGCGCGGGGGACAAAAAAACCCGGTTTCCTCGTTAATTCCTCGCTGTCAAACCCAATATTCTAAGCAGAAACTGGGTGGTTTGCGTAAGTCCTAGTCTAGTGGATGGACGCGACTCGACGGTGTAAGGTTCGATCGCGCTCACGGATATTACTTACACGTTGGGGATGAAAGCGCGCACCTCAAGGCTTCTTTGCAGCGAGCGGCCAACGGCCGGATGCCCTGAATACCAGGGATTCGGGAGCTTGCGACGGCTGGAACAAGTGGCCGATTCCGACAACGGATAAGTATTTGTAATCGATTCAGTTGGATTTTGCTGCCGAGGGCGATCGTTCTCCGTACAGGCGATCGATAAATAAGCCAATTGGCTTAGACTCTTAAGACATATTGCTGATGCGCTGCCTTCTATAAAAAAGATAGCATTTTTGTGTGATCCCCGAAATAATACCGAGCCAGCAAGTATAAAAAAGATACCGGGTGTCTCGGCGGGCGGGAAAATAGGGTACAGCTAATACTTTCAAACGAGGAAAATAGATGTCTCACAGCATAGATCGACTTGCAGAAGGCGGCAGGGGGATCAAACTCATGTGGCAGATTGCAGACGAGCTCAGTTACACCCGGACTCTCGACAATCGAAACTGTTTGTCGCTAAGAAAAACTTACGAAGTAGAAAATCGCGATCGCTCCCAAAATATAAAAAAAGCTAGCATTTTAGATGGGTTAATGAATTTATTAAACACCTGGGATTGGCAGACTGAAAAACAGCAGGAAGAAGAGCTGAATGAAACTTGTATTCAACATATTAGCCTGCAAGTCAACACAGATGTCAATGCTTTAACCCAAGTTTTGTTGTGGTTTGAACAGTTGAAAGATATATCGCTCCCCGATGAAGTTTGGTGGAACTTGCAGTTGGCGTTGGCTGAAGGTTTCACTAATGCAGTTCGCCACGCTCACAAAAATCTGCCAGTAGAAACTCCTGTTCAACTGGAAATTAGGGTATTTAAGGGACGGTTGGAACTCAAAGTTTGGGATTGCGGCCCGTGTTTTGATTTTAATGCTAAGCTGAAGGAAATTCTGGCAGAAGATAGAAATAACGGCTTGGATTTAGAGGTTGTGAACGATACTTGCTTGATGCCTACCAGACAGAAAACTGTGGAACAGTCTCTATTTCTAATTGCTGGGTAGCTTGGGAGTGAGGGACAATTAACAGACTGGCACGGTGAAAAATGTGTTATGCTAAAAACGGTGTTAGGGGAAAAGTAACGGGTTTTGTCTCCGAGTGGGTAAGGGGGTTTGAATACTGCCAACCTGCTGCGGCTTGGGTTAAGAGCTATGGTCTTGGGTGATTCTATAGCGGTTTGATAGAAACGGGTGCATCTGTCTAATTAAATATTAAAAACTCAACATTAAAAGTTAAAAATTATTAACACTAATTTTTGATATTTTAATTTATCATAGTATCTGGTTGCTCACCAATTACTAATGATTTCCAAAGAAACTTTATTTGTTCTGTCTCTATTTCCCTACTTGGGATTTCTCTGGTTTTTGACTCGATCGGGAAAAACACCCCGTTTAGCTCTAATGGGATTTTACGGCACTCTCGTTTTTGTAGCGGTGACGATTCCCGCCGCAATTTACGCAAAAGTGGCCTACAACGAGTCACTAGCAAATGTCGATTGGCTGCACGGTTCTGCGGAACTATTCTTGACACTTGCCAATATTTTATTAGTTTTAGGCTTTAGAGAAGCGGTGATTAAAGCCAAAGCATCCTCACAGAAGGGCGGCGAGGAGCCAGAGTGTCTTTTAGATGGGGGAGAATAGCCGAGCTCATCTCAGTTTTGTATTTACTCTCCGCATAAATGCTCCAGAATAGCCGTAGTTAACAGTTAATTAACTGTTGACATACCAGTTTGTGAGCCGCCAACCGGCAAAATTTTAGGAAAGCATTAGAATATATGGAAACTCACATCAAGCACTTCTAGTGTCCTCACCTTGGTTTCTTGGCACGGGCTCAAGTTGAGAGCCGAGATTTTTGGTTAAGAAAGCGAGTTTCTCAGGTATTATCGAGAATGGTGCTCTGGGCGTGAGTGGAAACAGACTACCATGTTGCTAAGTTTAGCTGTGGTGGGAATCTCCAGGCCGGAAAAAAGATGAGCTATTGCCTCAATCCCCATTGCCAAAAGCCGCAGAATGCTGACTCAACCAATTTTTGTCTGGCCTGCGGCTCTAAATTGCTACTGAAAGAGCGTTACCGCGCCATTCAACCTATCGGTGAAGGAACATTTGGCAGAACTTTTTTAGCTGTCGATGAAGATAGGTTGAAAACTCCCTGCGCCATCAAACAATTTTTCCCCCAAGTTCAAGAAAAAGCTGAATTAGAAAAGGCAACTGCACTGTTCAAACAAGAAGCTCACCGGTTGCACGAACTCGGAGAACACCCGCAGATTCCAAGTTTGCTGGCTTCTTTTGAACAAGCCAAACGTCTGTATCTTGTGGAAGAGTTAATCGAGGGAAATAATTTGTTTCAGGAGTTGCAGCAGCGGGGAGCTTTTAGCGAGGAACAGATTTGGGAATTGTTGATCAATTTGTTGCCTGTTTTGCAATTTGTTCACGAGCAGCAGGTGATTCATCGGGATATTAAGCCGGAAAATATTGTGCGGAGAACTCCCCAAACCTTGTGGGCGGCGGGATATGGCCCCTCGACTCCTGGTAAAGGAAAAGGAGGGGCATCTTTACCTCAATCTTCTGGTGGTATGAAAGGGATAATTGTCGCTGAATCTCCTGCTGTACAGGGGAAGGCCAGGGGGGGTCAGTTTGTGCTAGTAGATTTTGGAGTTGCTAAGCACATTACCGGCTTTTCTGAGGCGCAAACTGGGACGATAACTGGAACTGCGGGCTATGCGCCGATCGAACAAATTCGCAGCGGCAAGGCTTATCCGGCGAGCGACCTTTACAGTTTGGGCGTTACCTGCATTCACCTGCTAACTGGGGCGGTATTGAAGGATTTGTTCGATGCTTTGGAATGCAAATGGATTTGGCGATCGCACTTGGCGCAAAAAGGCATAAAAGTCAGCCAAAAATTAGCAACTATTTTGAATAAATTGCTCAAAGATTCGGTACGAGAGCGATATCAATCCGCTGCTGAAGTGTTGCAAGACTTGGTAAATTTTGGGCAATATCCCCGCTCTCAAATCAGTTATAATTCCCCAACACAAATAGCTATTAATTCGCCAGTAACTAACTCGCAGCCAAATACAGCAACCGCCGTCTCGGCCGCGCCGCCCCAGAAGATTCATGTTGTGCCATCCGCTGATCCGAGATTATTGTCCTCTAATAACTGGCGGTGCGATCGCATTCTCCAGGGCCATTCGGCTCCGGTTAATGCTGTAGTTATTAATCCTCAAGGTAATATTCTCGCGAGCGCCAGCGACGATAAAACAATTAAGCTCTGGAACCTGCAAACAGGTGAATTCATCCATACTTTTTTCGGCCATTCCGCAACGGTTGATGCTGTGGCAATTAGCCCAGACGGGAGAATGCTGGTTAGCGGCAGTTTTGACAGAAAAGTCATTGAGTGGAAGCTGGATAAAAAGGCGATGATTCGCGAATTTTACAGCGATTTTGGTTCGCCGTACAGTCATCGCTACGGGTCCGTGTACTCGGTGGCTTTTAGTTGCGACTCTGGAGCAATTGCGAGTGCCAGTGGCGACAAGAGTATTAAATTGTGGAACCAGCGCAACGGAGCATTAGTTCAAAAGCTTTCGGGACATTCTGATAAGGTTTTATCTGTTAGTTTTCGCCCTCAAAGTATGATGCTGGCCAGCGGCAGTGCTGACACAACTATCAAGATGTGGCTGGTAGGTGTTGGGGAGAGTGTACGGACTTTTGTGGGTCATTCAGATTGGGTTTATGCGATCGCATTTAGTCAAGATGGAAAGACGATTGTCAGTGGAAGTGCCGACGCTACTGTTAAATTGTGGAATGCCGATACAGGGGAATTGATTAATACTTTGAGGGGGCATTCTGATGCGGTAATTTCGGTGGCGATTAGTCCAGATCGCGAAACTATGGCTAGCGGCAGTCGAGACGGTACGGTTAAACTCTGGAACCTGGAAACAGGAGAATGTTTGTCCTCTCTTGCTGGGTGCAATCCGGTGGCTTTTAGTCCTGACGGTCAAACTTTAGTCACCGGTGGGGATGGTGGCGAAGTGTTAATTTGGCGGGCGTCTGTTTAGTTGGGCGAGATAATTGACATACTTGTGAAGGCGATCGGTGTCAGTGTCAAGTAAGCGACTCGCCCAAGAATGTACATTAAGTTGCGATCGCATTTCTCGAAACACCGCAGCATCCCCGCGATTGTGTAGAGGAAAAACCCAAGCATCAAATCCAGCCGACTTGAGACGGCTAACAGTTCCCTCGCCATCTTGCACCCACAATTGAGGGTTAATCCGAAGGGGTTGACAGGAATATTCACCGACAACAATTCCGCCCACCGAAACGCTAGCACCTTCTCCACGATTGGAAAGTTCTTGTAAAATCGCTTTGAGAGAATTGAGTTTTTTCCCGTCTTGTACTTGCTGCGGTGTCAGCTTGACAATCACCATTTCTAAAACTTCGACAGGTTTTGTCGATCGTACAACGTTGACTGGTTCCGCCGCCCAAGAATTTTGTGTTTCCGGTTGCGCCGCCCAAGAGTTTTGTGTTTCCGGTTGCGCCGCCCAAGAGTTTTGTGTTTCCGGTTGAACCCTCTCGAATTCCTCTTCAACCTGTACTGTTTTAACGGGCTTTGCAGTGTCTACAATTATCTGAATTTCCTCGCCATCTTTCTCTATTTTTCCACTAATCAGTAAGATCGCATTCTCTACAATGTAAGGTTTCACTTGTTCGTAAGCCTTGGGGAACACCACAGCTTTTATTTGAGCTGTCAAATCTTCTAATTGCAAAATTGCCATCGAATCGCCTTTTTTTGTCACTACCATTTTGATAGCGCTGAGCATGACAATAACTGATACTTTCCCTTTTTTATTTGCTAACTGTTCGAGAGCCACAACATCGGGGTCTTCGTTTACTTGCATGAGAAACTTTAGGGGATGTTCTGACACATAAAAGCCAAGCAGTTCTTTTTCTAAACGCAATTTCTCTTGTTTTTCAAAATCTTTTACCGCTTTAGATTTGGGCGCAGACTCATAGGTATTGACCGACTTGCCAAAGCTATTCGCACCTAACAAGTCAAAAAGATTACCTTGGCCACTTTCTCGGTCTCTTTTGCGATCTTGCGCCCATTTGATCACCCCTTCGAGGTCGTGTACTAATTGATTGCGGTTGTGTTCAATTTTATCAAAAGCACCGCATTGAATTAATGCTTCTAAAGCGCGGCGGTTGACAGAATGGAGATTTACGCGATCGCACAAATCAGCGAGCGATTTAAACTTACCCCCTTCCTGGCGCGCCGCCAAAATATTTTCAATTGCCGCTTCTCCCACATTTTTAACAGCCGAAATTCCAAACAAAATTTTATCCTTTGCAGCTCCAGTCATCTGTTTCGGCATCGGTGTAAAAGTAAGTTCAGAGCTATTAACATCGGGCGGCTCAACCTCAATACCCAACTTGAGACAATTGGCAATATATTTCTGTACTTTATCCTGATCGCCCCTGTTAGCCGTCAGCAGTGCCGCCATGTATTCTAGAGGATAATTCGCCTTTAAATAGGCAGTTTGATACGTGATATACGCATAGGCCATTGAATGGGATTTATTAAAACAATATTCCGCGAATTGTAGCATCTGCGCGAACAACTTTTCAGCAATTCTTTGACTGACTCCATTCTTAGTTGCGCCGTCGATAAACGTTTCTTTTTGCTTCTGCATTTCATCAGCTTTCTTCTTGCCCATTGCGCGCCGCAGCAAGTCAGCTTGACCCAAAGAATAGCCCGCCAAATCTTGAGCCATCCGCATAATTTGCTCTTGAAAGCAAAGCGTTCCGTAAGTCTCTTTTAAAATCGGTTCTAATAGCGGATGATCATACTCAACTGTTTTACCGTGCTTGCAGTCAATAAACTGAGGAATCAAACCTGCATCCAGCGGGCCAGGTCGGTAAAGTGCCAAAATAGAAGAAATATCATCCAGACAGGAAGGTTTGAGTTTTTTCACTACATCCAGCATTCCAGATGATTCTAACTGAAAAATACCTTCTAAATCTCCTCTTTCTAAAAGTCTATATGTTTTATCTACATCATCGGGTAACTTTTTGATTCTGCCAAAAGTCTCTTGAGCTCGGCGCTCTATATCAGAAGGTAGCATTTCTGGATCGACAATTAGATTTTGGGTTTGCTTAATATAATCAACAGTTTTCTGGAGCGTTGTTAAATTTTTCAATCCCAAAAAGTCCATTTTCAGCAGCCCCAAAAATTCCAAATCTTCCATGAAATATTGGGTAATCACAGCACCCTCATTATTCTTCTGTAGCGGTACAATTTCATCCAACGGCTCTGAAGAAATTACCACACCTGCCGCGTGAACACCATAGGTTTTGTTGGTTCCTTCAATGCGAATTGCCATGTCAATCCACTGACGAACGGGGACTTCAGTACCAGTTTCTGCATTTATGCAAATTGTATTTTCATAGTTGTCTTTAAATTCCTGTGCAGGTGTGTCATCGGAAATCATCACTTTAAGTTTTTCCGGTTTCCCCCTAGACACGGGAATTAATTTTGCCATTTCGTCTGCTTTTTTGTAGGGAATACCTAACACTCTAGCAACATCTTTCAAGACAGCTTTTGATGTCATCCTGTTGAAAGTAATAATTTGCGCTACGCGCTCGCTACCATATTTTTCAGTAACGTATTTAATCATGTCGTCTCGCCTTTCTATGCAGAAATCGCTATCAATATCTGGCATAGATTTCCGTTCGGGATTGAGAAATCGCTCGAATAGTAGTCCGTGGTGTACGGGGTCTATATTGGTGATTTTGAGGACGTAGGCAACTAGAGAACCTGCGGCAGAACCGCGTCCTGGCCCTACTGGAATATCGTTATCTCTAGCATATTTTATGTAGTCCCAAACTACTAAAAAGTATTCTGAAAAGCCCATCTGCTGAAGCATCTTCAGTTCGTATTCTAGTCTCTGTTTGTAGACTGGGGGGATTTCATTTCTGGTGCGGGCCTTGAGGCGTTCTAACAGTCCCAGCCAGGATATTTCTTCTACATAAGTATCGGCTGTATGTTCTGGGGGAATCGGAATTGTGGGAATTCGAGCTTCTCCTGTGAGCTCGTATCTCGATACTTTATTTGCGACCTCTAGGGTATTTTCGATCGCCTCTTTGATCGTTTCATCATCCAAATGGTCTCGAAACAGTTGCGCCATCTCCTCTGCGGACTTAAGATATTCAGTACCGCTGTAGCGCATCCGCTTGTCTTCTTCAATCAGTTTGTTGGTGTTAATGCACAGTAAAGCATCGTGTGCTTCTACGTCGTTGCAGGAAATATAGTGAGAATCATTGGTGGCAATTATTTTAATTTTGAGTTCGCGGGCAATTTTAACGATTTCAACATTAACAATCCGGTCTTCCGGGGAACCGTGGTCTTGAATTTCTATATAGTAATCTTCCCCAAATACTTCTTTATACCATTTGGCTACTTCACGGGCAGTATCTAGCTTGTTTTGGAGAATCATTTGGGGAACTTCGCCACCCAAACAAGCACTGGTGACAATTAAACCTTCGGAGTATTGTTTTAGCAGTTCCTTGTTGATGCAGGGGCGGGCAAAAATACCTCTTTCTGGCATTCCCTTTAAGTGGGAAATTGTGGTTAGTTTAACGAGGTTTTTATAACCTTGGGTATTTTTAGCTAAAACAACTTGATGGTATTTTCTTCTACCTCGAACTTTTACTTCAAAATCGCCGTTGACGACATACATTTCATTGCCAATAATCGGCTTAATATTTTTATTTCGGCAAACTTTGATGAGTTCGATCGCCCCGTACATCACCCCGTGGTCTGTAAGGGCGATCGCGGGCATCCCCAATTCCACCGCCCGTTCTGCGAGCTGTTGTAGCTGAGAAGCCCCATCTAGTAAGCTATAATCGCTGTGAATGTGCAAACCAACGAAGGACATAGGGATTTAAAATATAAGATTTGAGAATTTAGATTTTACACCATTGGCGTGTCAAAGGGTAAAATAAAAAACAAAATTTTATATCACTTTTGAGCTGGTTTGGGTTGGGGGTCTGATGTCACAGCGCATCAGTTCGCCTCCGCCGTATTTGTTAACAATTATCAATTGTTGAGTTACGAGTTCAAGGTTATGGATTAAAATCTTGAGCGGTACAGTTAAGCATTTGCTGTTATTTTTTAAGTAGCTAACCAGGTAATTAAATGCTGCACAATTATCAACTAGCTCTCGAAGTAATGCCCCCGCTGGCTCAAACTATTGGCGAGCATTTTAGCAGTTTGCCTCAAGTTGTAGCCGTAGTTTTAGCAGGTTCTCGAACAACTATAGTTACGGATGAGTCGTCGGATTTTGATTTTTACGTATATGTTCAAGAGGAAATTCCTGTTGACATACGGGAGGCGATAGCGAGACAATTTTCCGATAGCATCGCCATCAACAATCAATTTTGGGAACCAGGGGACGAGTGGATAGATATTAACACTGGCTGCGGTATAGATATTATGTACCGCCAGCCCGAATGGATCGAAGAAGAACTCGATCGCGTCCTGGTCAAACATCAAGCATCAGTAGGTTATTCAACCTGTTTTTGGTGGAACGTTCTCACCTCAGTATCATTGTATGAAAGAGACGGTTGGTTTCAGCAATTGCAAGCCAAGGTCGATCGACCTTATCCCGAACAACTCCGTCAAGCGATAATTGCCAAAAATTATCCGATTTTGCGCCACCAGATTTTTTCATTTCGCCACCAGCTAGAATCCGCGGTTTTGCGCCGCGATTCAGTAAGTATTATCCATCGAACAGCCGCTTTTTTAGGCAGTTATTTTGATATTGTTTTTGCTATTAATTCTATCCCTCATCCGGGCGAAAAGCGTCTGGTAGAAAGGGCAACAGCTTTGTGTTCAAAATTGCCGGAAGATTTGGAAAGCCAAATTTATAGTCTAACTAATTCTGTTTCGTTACCTGCAGGCGATCGCCAAATTTTACATTGTCTTGATGGACTGGTTGACAGTCTCGATCGATTGTTGATTGAGGCAGGTTTAATTGCTACTAATTCTCTCGCTAACTAGGTAAGTGCCACAAAACAATAGTTTCATATCCTAGGGTTAGCAGTGTGCACCTCCCTAAATAGCGATCGAACTTTTACAAACTTGCTTGTTGCAAATAACGCTCCAAGTCTTTCACTCGTTCTTGTGTCACCCTCGCTCTGCAATAACCGTAGGTAGAAGCAGCCAAAGTTCCACCTTCAAACTGCCCCATTTCATAATTGCAAGATTCATCTCTAAACTTGAGCCAACTACGCTGTGCTACTATCAATCTTTGCTTTTGTTTGCTGTTGAGTTTCGGCTGAAGTTGCTGATATACTTGATTGAGTTTTCTGTCTGCTGCCTGAAACTCTTGACTGGAACACGCATTCTGCTCCTGTGTAGTTTGAGGACTTTTGCAGTTGGGCTGTTGGGCGAGTTGCAAGGAAGTGTTGCTGGCTTTGCTGGGAAGCAAAAATCCGGCTGTTAACAACAGCGAACTCGCGGCTAATTTGACCCAAATAGTGATTTTTTTCAAAATATTTACCTCTTTTTCAATCTTTAATTTTTTCTGGTTGAGCCGATCGCCAAATCCACCAAGCCGCGGCCCATAGAGTAAAATTGCCGATGAGAGTCATCCCCGCTTGCAGGGTAACAATCCATTCTAGGGCTGGGGAGTTGTCAAAATAGTGCCATGTACAGGCACACATAGCGCTGACAAGAGCGGGCAGCATTCCGGCGGAAAGAGCCCACCAAGCTCGGTTTTGAGTGACTTCGCCGTAAGTCCAAATTAACCAGATGGCGGCAATCCACTCGACGACGCTAGAGACGTGAATAATCCAGGTGGGAATTGACAAAGCGTGCATTTTTTGTATTGTGAACGAAGATGAAAGATTTATCGATCGGGACTTACGCAACGGTCATATAAAGTATGATGAGTCAGTCGATTTTAGATTTTAGATTTTAGATTTTAGATTTACTCCACAGATGAATCTTGGAGCTTGAGCTTTGGTCTAAAATTTTAGGAGCATCCACGACTTAAGTCGGGGCTTGTACCTGTTTTTGGGCTGGTCATACAATTTTAGATTAGCGATTCGAGATTTTATTAGATTTGCGATTTGAGCTGACTGATGACGTAAAGCCTTGAAGCTTGATGACAGTAGCATTTTTTTGGTAGTAGGATCAAATCTCAAATATCAAAAAAATCTAAAATCTAAAATCTAAAATCTAAAATACTTAGATTCTCCATCACAAACAAACAAAAGAGTAGAAATGCGAGCAATTTTGTGCGGCTATTACGGTAAAGGCAACGGCGGCGACGAGGCGCTGTTGGCATCGCTACTGCAAATGTTACCAGATGGCGTGACGCCGATCGTCCTGTCTGGCAATCCTGTCGAGACAAATCAGCGGTACGGGGTAGCTGCGCGCGATCGTATGAATGCCTTCCAAGTTCTCGAAGCACTCCGCACATCCGACGCGCTAATTTGGGGCGGCGGTAGTTTAATCCAAGACGCTACTAGCATAGCGAGCCCTTTCTATTATGGGGGTTTGATGGGATTAGCGCAGCGGATGGGCTTAAAAACTGTTGCCTGGGCCCAGGGAATCGGCCCTTTGAAGCGCGAAATGACTCGCAAGTTATCTCAGCGCTGTTTTGCTGGATGCACCGCCGTCAGCGTGCGGGATAAAGGCTCAGCTACTTTACTTGCAGATTGGAAAATTCCCTTTACTTTAGCGCCCGATCCTGTGTGGGCTTTGGAGAATTCTCCCGTGTCGGGTTTGTGGGATTTACCAGCACCCAGAGTTGCTGTTTGTTTGCGTTCTCATTCTACACTAACTCCTGCCCGTTTGTCAATCTTAACTCAAGCTTTAGTTGACTTTCAAAAAGCAACTCGCACCTTAATTTTGCTGCTGCCTTTTCAAGCGTCTCACGACTTAGAAATTGCCCAACATTTGCACGAAGCCCTGCCGAAAAGGAGTCGCATCCTCAGTTTAGACGATCCGAGAAAATTGAAAGGAGTGTTCCGGGGAGTCGAAATGGCGATCGGGATGCGCTACCACAGTTTAATTATGGCAGCATCGGAAGAATGCCGCTGTTTTGCCCTCAGCTACGATCCGAAAGTCAGCCAGTTAATGGAAGAGCTAGAAATGCCGGGATACTTATTATCAGAATTGCCAGACGATCCTTATTTAATCAGCAAAACCTGGATCGAACACTATGCTAACGGCGACGCCTTATCGTCAGACAGGATAAAATTTATTGTAGGGCGATCGCTCTTTCACCGCGAAGTATTGCAAACTGCACTCCAGTAATCTCATTTAGAGGTGAAATACAATGACAATCAGTACAGCCGACTTAAAAATTACCTGGGAAAAATTGCCAGACGACTTCATTTTAGACGAGGAACCTGTGGAAAATATCGACCAACCCTTGCTCGCTGCAGCCTTGCGGGAAATCTTAGAAATCGCAGGGCTAATTATAACAGGAATATTAGTTGCCCCAAACATGGGAATTTGCGCTACATTAAACGGCAAGCTAGTAATCAAAGCTCCAGATTGGTTTTATGCCCGCAACGTACAACCGCTTTCTAGTCAAGAAATTCGCCGCAGTTACACTCCCAACTTAGAAGGAGACATTCCGGCGATCGTGATGGAATTTTTGTCAGCTACTCCCAACGATGAATATTCTAGTAAACAAACTTATCCGCCTGGAAAATGGTATTTTTACGAGCAAATATTGCGAGTGCCAATCTATGCACTTTTTGAACCTGCCACGGGAGTGTTAGAAGTCTACCACTTGGATTCATCAGGAAAGTATGAAGTACAACCACCCGATGCTTTCGGCCGTTATTGGATTTCAGGAGTTGGGTTATTTCTGGGTGTTTGGCAGGGAACAAAAGCCGAAAGAATTGGATATTGGTTGCGGTGGTGGGATGAGAGCGGAGAGATGTTATTGTGGGGAGTAGAGATGGTAGAAAGGGAAAGGCAAGAAATAGAAATTGTTCAAGATCGAGCTGAACAAGAACGAGAACGGGCCGATCGACTAGCCGCCCAATTAAGAGCAGCAGGCATGGAACCAGAGGCCTAATGCAATAATGAGCAGTTTAAAATTGTCTCTCTGTAATTTAAGATTGCTCATTAATTAAAAAGTATTGAACAACATCGCAAAAATCAATATTTATCTGCGTAAATCCACGTTCATCTGCCTTCATCAGCGGTTAAAAATTACATTCAGGAGACAGCAAAATTGGCAAGAGTAAGAGTGCGGGAACACGTCAATCCCCTATCAATTAGATATCAAGCATCTGCAAGTCCCCCGGATTGGACTAAAATCTATGCCGACTTAAATTTACCGCTGCATTTAGATATCGGCTGCGGCAGAGGAAGGTTTTTGTGGCATATGGCGCAAATCCAAACAGACTGGAATTTTATAGGATTAGAAATTCGGGAACCTCTGGTAGAGGAGGCGAATCTTTGGCGGGACGAAAAAGGATTGACAAATTTGCACTATTTGTTTTGCAATGCGAATAGTTCCCTAAAGCCAATTTTAGAAACTTTACCCGCAGGTATTTTGCAGCGAGTTAGCATTCAATTTCCCGATCCGTGGTTCAAGAAAAAGCACCACAAACGGCGGGTGGTGCAGCAAGAATTAGTCAACGAATTGGCAACTTATCTGGCAATTGGCGGCGAAGTTTTTATCCAGTCAGATATTGAGGAAGTAGAAAGGGAAATGTGCGATCGCTTTTCATCTCACCCTAGTTTTAAACGTCAAAATGGGGGCGAATGGCTAGCAGAAAATCCCCTACCTGTTGCTACTGAAAGAGAAATTGCTACTCTGAAACGGGGCGAACCAGTTTATCGAGCACTGTATCAAAAATAATGCTCGCTTTTGCCAACTCACCTTTGTCATAAATGTTATAACTTACATCTTGCACCTTTGTTAGGAACAGGCAAGATGCCTGTTCCACAAAACTTAATTTTCTTGTGGAACGGGCCGGAGATCCCGTTAACAAAAGAATTATTTCTAACTTAAACCCAAGACGGCACCCACATCCTAATTTTCCATTCCATTTGCGACAAAGGCAGTCCCAAATAGATAGGCATCCAGAAAATAAAAGCACCCAAAACCAGAAAAATAATTGTTACCCCCATCCCTCGGAGTCGAGTTTGAGGGCTGTGCAGCCACCTGTCAGTCCACCAAGCAAGTGCTAAGGCTGCAAACACAGAACACCCCATATAATGGTACAAAAATATGCAGCGAGTCACCTTCACCCAAGGCAGCAAATTAGCGGCCCAATTAACTATTAAATATAACCCCAGCCACATTTCAGCAGTCGGCGGAAACAAAATCGGCCGCTGCTGTTCTATGGTGTCAACAGAAGCCTCGCTGCGCGTTTGCAGCCACACTAAAATCCGGTGAATTAAAACTCCTATTACTAGCACTAAAGCTAAGGTTGACAGCCACCAAAGGAAGGGATTTCCCATTGCGTGAACGTCAAAAATTACCTCAGTTGCACGTTCAGGTAAAGGCGGCAAAACCGGATCGGGTTGGGCATTGTTGCTAGCTTTTTTGAAGAAGTAAACTATCGGGCGCAGCATCAACGGCCAACTGTACCATGTGGAACAGTAAGGATGCACATCTGGGCCGCTTTTAATCCGCTGGTGATAAGTCAAAATTTCCGTTTGCATCTGCCAGAAATTGGGAGTTGGATTAAAGTGCAGGTGAGGAATCCAAGAGATGCTATAAACTAAAATAGGAATAATAGCTAGACTTAAGCAGAGTTCTATAAAATTGAGTTTAGTCAGTTTTTGTACGGGACTTTCGGCAGGAATTAAAGGCGAATCTACCTCGCGGCTTTGTTCTTCATTTCCTCTGTTACCCTGGATAAAACGAACTGCCCAAGCACAGATTAAAATTAGATAAGTACCGAAAAGAAACCATAATCCGTTCCATTTGATAGCCGCAGATGCGCCGAAACCTATTCCGGCGACTACCAGCCCAAGCCAGCGCTTTTTGCCTTCTGCTTCTACCGCTTTTAAAATAAATAACTGACCTACAATTCCAAATAAAACCAGATAAATGTTGTTCAGCGCGTAGCGAGACTCAACTAAAAACAGACCGTCGCAAGCGATCAATAAAGCAGCAATAAAAGCAAAGGTGCGGCGCGGAACTAGCTGATAAGCCAGGGCTCCCACAACTAGCGGAATAAAGGAACCTGTAAGAGCATTCAGCCAGCGGTAATCCCAAGGAGAAAGCAGGGAACCAGCCATACTGTTGACGGCTGTTTTTCCGAAGGGAAGGTGAGTGCCGATCCAAATGCCGATCGCAATTATGTACTGGCTCAGAGGCGGGTGAGCGTTGAAAAAAGGAGTTTTGGTGAGATAATCGTTGGCAAATTTAGCGTAGTAAACCTCGTCAAATACTAAAGTGTTAAATCGCTCCAGTTCCCAAAAGCGTAGTGTTAAGGATAGGAGGAACACAGCCAACATTCCTAAGCAAAAAACTAAAGTATATCTGTTGAAGTGTTTTTTGTGGATTTTCATAAAACAGCAGTAAATAGTAAATGCTAGATTTGAGGGTGATCGCTAATTTAAAAATACTGAGTTGAGAATAGCGTAAAAATTACAATTATGACTTTTAACCTTCGCGGAGGCAAATCCGATGCGGCCGATCGCCCTTGGAGGGTGCGGTACTACGTGCAGCGGCGGATGCGATCGCACAATATGCCCCCGACGCAATCGGCACGCAGTCTAGGAAAGCGCACCTGACAAGCTGCGATCGACTATGATAGCGGTTAACCAGGTCTTGTTTGAGCAGGTGTTTATGAATCTCAGGCTGTGGGTTTGGGGGATCGCTGTAGGTGCGAGTATCCTGCTAGGAGTCCCGGCGGTAGCTGCGCCCAGCGTTATAAAAATTAGCCAAGGGGTATCGCAGCAGGGAGGGGGAAACCCGGCGGCGGATGCTCAAAGAGCCTTTACAGAAGGGGATCAACTGTACCAGCAGGGGACGGCGGAATCTTTAAGAAAAGCGATCGCCAAGTTTGAAGAACTATTAAAGCTGTATCGGCAAGCGGGCGATCGCGCTGGGCAGGCTACCACCCTCCACAGCATCGGCAAAGTATACTCAGATTTGGGAGAAAAACAGAAAGCGCTAGAGTATTACAGCCAGTCCCTTCCCCTGAGTCGGGCAATAGGCGATCGTTCAGGGGAAGCTGTCACCCTCACCAACATCGGCAGAGTCTACTCAGTTTTAGGAGAAAAAAAGAAAGCCCTAGACTATTACAATCAGTCCCTTTCTTTGAGCCGGGTAATAGGCGATCGCCAAAAAGAAGCCTACAACCTTCTAGGTATTGGCATAATCTACGCAGAATTTGGAGAACAGCAGAAGGCGCTAGAGTATTACAATCAGTCCTTTTCTTTGAGCCAGGAAATAGGCGATCGCCGTTGGCAAGCTTTCACCTTGATCGTCGTTGGCAATGTCTATTCAGGTTTGGGAGAAAAACAGAAAGCCCTAGATTATTACAACCAATCTCTTCCCCTCAGTCGAGAAATAGGCGAGCGCTCTGTTGAAGCCTTCGCCCTGATTTCTGCTGGTAGAGTCTACTCAGAATTGGGAGAGAAACAAACAGCCTTAGACTCTTACAACCAGTCCCTTAAATTGTTCCGGGCTATAGGTGAACGCGAACAAGAAGCTCGTACCCTTAACTACATAGGTATTGTCTATTCAGAAGTGGGAGAAAAACAGAAAGCCCTAGAGCATTACGGCCAGTCTCTTCCCATCAGCCAAGCTGTGGGCGATCGATCTGGGCAAGCTGTTACTCTAATCAGCATTGGCCATGTCTACTCAGAATTGGGAGACCAACAGAAAGCTTTAGAGTATTACAGCCAGTCCCTTGCAATTTTCCAGACTCTAGGCGATCGATCCTCAGCAGCAACCACTCTCACCAGCATTGGCATTGCCTACTCCGAATTAGGAGACAAAGAGAAAGCCTTAGAATATTTTAACCAATCCCTTATCCTCAAGCGAATAGTAGGCGATCGCTCTGGAGAAGCTCGCACTCTCACTGGCATTGGTAACATATACGCCGAATTAGAAGACCAACAAAAAGCCCTAAACTATTACAATCAGTCTCTTTCTTTGAGCCGGGAAGCACGCGATCGCCAAAGAGAAGCCTACAGCCTTATAGGTATCGGCAGGAGCTACGCAGAATTAGGAAACAAAGAGAAAGCATTAGAGTATTTCAATCAATCCCTTCCTCTGAGTCAAGCTACCCTCGATCGCTCCTTAGAAGCTCTTACCCTCTATAGTATTGCTACTATCAAACGTGACTATGGTAATCTTAACCAAGCTCTCACTGAGATTGAAGCCTCCCTCAAAATTATTGAAAGCCTCCGCACAAAAATTGCCAGCCCAGAACTCCGCACCTCATACTTTGCCACCGTACAAAACTATTACCAGTTCTACATTGATCTGTTAATGCAACTGCACAAAAGGCAACCCAAATCTGGTTATGATACCAAAGCCTTTGAAGCCAGCGAACGTTCCCGCGCCCGCAGTCTCCTCGAACTTCTGCAAGAAGCAAATGCCGATATTCGCCAAAGTGTCGCCCCTGAATTATTGCAGCGAGAACGCAGTGTGCAACAGCAACTCGATGCCCTTGAAAAACGGCGTGTCGAAGTTCTCAATCGCCCCAACTACACTCGCACCCAAGAAGCAGAATTAGAACAACAACGGCAAACTTTAATCGCACAATATCAGGACATTCAAACACAAATCCGCGCTACTAGCCCCCGGTACGCAGCCCTCACCCAACCGCAACCTCTAACGCTTGCACAAATTCAACAACAAATCCTCGATGAGAATACAATTTTACTCCAGTATTCTCTAGGGAAAGAGCGCAGCTATCTGTGGGCTGTCACCAAAACCAGCATCACCACTTATGAATTACCAAAAGCTGCCGACATCGAGACAAATGCCAGAAAATTCCGCGATGCTGTCACAGCTCCAAGTTCCCGAAACAGCCCCAATCAAATCGCCCAAGCCAACGATGCTATCAGTCAAATTATCTTACAGCCCGTTGCTGCCCAACTCGGTCAAAAGCGCCTGCTGATTGTTGGCGATGGCATTCTCAATTACCTCCCCTTTGCTGCCCTTTCCCTCCCGGGAAAATCTGGTGAAAATGGGAATCCGCCTTTAATAGTAGACCATGAAATCGTGCTGCTGCCTTCCGCTTCCACCTTGGGAATCTTAAGACAAAACTACAATGACAGACAACCTCCTACTCGGACTTTAGCGATTCTCGCCGATCCAGTTTTTAGCCCGGAAGATGAACGAGTCAAAAACCAGTCAACCGCCACCAATCTGCAAGCAATAGAATCAGTAAATCTGGGTTTAAGCCGCTCTGGTCGCGACAATAACTTACAGTTGAGCCGTTTAAACTTCACTCGCCAAGAAGCTCAAATCATTCAAGCGTTAATTCCTTCCAATTTTCGCACCGAATCTTTGGATTTTGAAGCCAGCCGCGCCGTCGCAACCAGTCAGAACTTAAGCCAATATAAAATCATTCATTTTGCCACTCACGGTTTAGCGAATAGCACTAACCCGGAACTATCGGGACTCATCTTGTCACTGGTAGATGAAAAGGGCAATCCCTTAAACGGATTCCTGCGACTTACTGATATTTTCAATCTCAAATTAGCAGCAGATTTAGTCGTGTTAAGTGCCTGTCAAACCGGAATGGGGCAGAACATTCAAGGCGAGGGCATGGTAGGATTAACACGGGGATTTATGTATGCAGGGGCTCAGCGAGTGGTGGTGAGTTTGTGGAGTGTGGACGATGAAGGAACGGCTAAGTTAATGTCGAGTTTTTATCAGGGAATGCTGCAAAAAGGGTTAACGCCAGCAGCAGCATTGAGGGCCGCGCAACTCGAAATGTGGAAGCAGGAAGAGTGGCGTTCTCCTTATTATTGGGCGGCTTTTAACCTTCAGGGGGAATGGCGATAAATTTTAGGGAAAACCAGCATCAATTCCAATTCCGGGCGAGTGTAAGTCTGGCGAGAACTTTTTGCGGTGAATCTGGATACCAAAAAAAAGCGGCTCCGCTTGTCGCAGAACCGCCGTCACAGAGGATGAAAAATCAAAAATTAACGGACTGCGCCCTGTACTGAAGGTGATTCAATTGTCTTCATGAAGTACAGCTTCAACAACTGCCATCCGTTCGACAAATACAAAGGCAATTTTTGGAAGAATTGCAAGAATTTTGGAGTATTAGAAGCAACAATTGCGGTCAACTGCTGATTGTTCTTGAGGCAAACATCCAGCCGTTCATAAAATTCTGGGTTGTTCACGTCCAGCATGACGGGGAATACGCGGCCGGCTGTTTCGTTGGTCTTTTTAATCACTTCGATGTCGTATTCGCGAGCATCGAGACCGAGCGATCGATAAAAACCGGCACGCTGGATATCATTGAGATACATTGTCGCGAACACTGACAGCAAGAAGAAACGGCACCAAAGCTTAGCGCGCCAATCGTTCAACATCTGAGGCTGAGCTCTCATCACCGCATCAAAGAAATCTCCGTGGCGGTTTTCATCCTGGCACCAATTTTCAAAGAATCGGAAAATCGGATAAATCTGGTCTTCAGGATGCGCTTTTAAGTGCTGATAAATCGTGATATAGCGCCAATAACCGATCTTTTCAGACAAGTAAGTCGCGTAGAAAATAAACTTCGGCTTAAAGAATGTGTAACTGCGGCTTTTTGTCAAGAAACCCAAATCCAGGGACAAATTAAAGTCCGAGAGGGCTTTGTTGAGGAATCCGGCGTGCCGCGCTTCGTCCCGCGACATCAGCAAGAAACCTTCGGCCAGCACTGGATTTTTGTCCTTGAGCTTGCGTGCCAACTCTTTGTAAAGCAAGAAGCCAGAAAACTCAGCGGTGCAGGAACGTTCCAGGAATTCAATGAACAATTGGCGCTTTTCGCCGTCGATGTGTTCCCAAGATTGATCGAACTCGGCATCACGCACGAAGTGGTTGCGGTTGTAGTCAACGCGGAACTCTTCAATAATTGCTTTTAGTTCGGCTTCATTTACCGAGATGTCCATTTTGGCCATCTCGTCAAAATCTGTTGTGTAAAATCTCGGCGTGAGAATAGTTTCTTTGGCTGGGGCTTTCACTCCCGGCCGCAGTTCTTCAAAAGTGGGTTTTTTGAGGGAATCTACCATATTTTTATTGGATTTCTGCTTATAACTACTCGCTTGTTTCCATTGTCGGGTACTGCGGGCGATCGCGCTCGTGTATGTCCGGCCAGCGCTGGCGGCGCGCTTGCTTTGGCGCTCCGTGTGGAATCCTGGTCTAAGCTGCTGTAATTTCCACGCCCTCCAGTTTACCAAGCTCTCGCCCGCCCAAATATGTTGCTGGCGTTAAGAATTGCTACGCAAAATTACTCATGGGCTTCGAGACAGAAGGTATGGGGAAACCAAATACTGCCTTTTGTCAGTTTATTAGGCTACCACACAAATAAATTCCCATGTCAAGCTGTTTAAACAGCAGATAGAAAGTACAAAATGTATAAAGGGACTCCAATTCTTAGAATAATCAGGCAGGACGGTCAGAAAATGAGCAATTTAGGTGTTAGTTACCTTTTATGGGCAGCTTGTTTTTTCGGCCCCTTCGGACTCCACCGCCTCTACAACGGCAAGATTGGTAGTGGTTTGCTGTGGCTGTTTACCTTTGGTTTGTTTGGATTTGGGCAATTGTTTGACTTGCTGCTGCTGCCGAACATGGTGGACGAACGCAATGCCAGTCTCAGGGGCAAACTCGGCGTATCTCGCGAAGGTATACCGCTATATCCAGTCAGCGGGGCGATCGCCGCGACATACCCCAAGCAAACTCCAGACCAGTTAGGGGTTAAACTCCTGAAGGCAGCTTATACCAAGAACGGAAGATTATCTGTCACCCAAGGGGTGATGGCGACCGGCGCTACTTTTGCCGAAGTGGAAGAGGCTTTTACGGCAATGCTCAAAACGGGTTATGTGAGTATCGAGAACGATGCCGTAACTGGCGTCGTGATCTACCACTTTCACGAACTTTAGCTGCTGCGGGTGCGTTGCCTAGGGGATTTTGTCTATTTTTCTAGAAGCTAATCGCTGACGCACCCTACTACTTGATATTGGTTGGTGAGCAGTTATTGCCGTTTTTTGAGTAAGCATTGCCGGCAAAATCGGCTAGAATGTTTGTTTGTCTATATAAGCAAGCAAAAAGTATTTAGCGTCATGGCAGTCCCTAAGAAGAAAACCTCCAAATCCAAGAAGAATATGCGTAAGGCCACATGGAAGCGCAAAGCTGTCGTGGCAGCTCAGAAAGCTCTGTCTCTGGGCAAATCTGTTCTGACTGGGCGTTCCAACAGCTTCGTGTATCCCGGCAATGAAGAAGAGGAGGAAGAATAGAAACGGAATACCGGGCATGGGGCGAACCCGATGCCCGATCGCTCAATCCTTTTTTGCTGTTGGTAAAATCAGCATGGCATCGCCAAAGGAATAAAAGCGGTACTGATGCTCGATCGCTTCTCGGTACACATCCAACAGCCGAAGCCTTCCAATCATCGCACTTACCATCATCATCAAAGTAGAGCGGGGCAAGTGAAAATTGGTAATCATCCCCTCTACAACCCGCCACTTGTAACCAGGGTAGATAAACAAATTGGTCGGGCCGCAAAAAGGTTGCAAGGAAAAATCGCCACTCGCGGCGGCGGCTCCCTCTAAAGCTCGCACTGCTGTGGTACCCACGGCAATGATCCGCCCCCCTCGGGCTTGAGTTTCCCGGATTTTCTCAACGGTGGCGGGGGGTACTTCCACCCATTCGCCGTGCATTTTGTGAGCCGTCACGTCTGCCACCTCCACCGGTCGAAACGTCCCTACTCCGACGTGTAAGGTGACAAAAGTTTTTTCTATTCCCCGCTGTTCCAAGCGGCTGAACAATTCTTCGGTGAAGTGCAGGCCTGCTGTGGGGGCAGCCACCGCCCCAAGCCGATCGGCATAAACAGTCTGGTACTGTTCCGCTGAAGCTTGGGAATTTTCGATGTAGGGCGGCAGGGGTACGTGCCCGTATTCGTCCAAAAACTTCGCCAGATTCTCATCTGTGGGGATGTCAAACTCCAACAGCCGTCCCCCTGTTGCGTCGTCCCTCTCTATAACTGTTGCAGTCAATCGACGACGATCGGCGGGCATCGTGGCATCGGGAAGGCAACAGCAAGGAGCTGTGGTCGAGTCCTGACAGGCAGAGGCGATGGGATCAAACTCAATTTTTGCTCCCAACTTTAAGCGTTTCCCCGGTTTAACCAAAGCCAGCCAACAGTTGTGCTGCCGTTCTTCCATCAACAATATCTCCACAGCCGGGCCGTTGGGTTTGTGCCCGTAGAGCCTCGCTGGCAGCACGCGGGTGTTGTTCAGTACCAACAAATCGCCCGGTTGCAGCAAATCGGGTAAATCCCTAAAAATCCGGTGTTGGTGGCTGCTGGGAGAATCTACAGCCAGCAAGCGAGAACTGTCCCTCGGCACTACGGGATTTTGGGCAATGCGTGAGGGCGGAAGTTCGTAGTCGTAGCCGTCCAAAGACCAGTCCATCTCTGTCATCGAGTGAATTCCTGTGCGATCGATCTGTCAACTGGGTAACAAATTGGGTAAAAACCCCCATCCAAAGTCGGGTGCTTTTCCCCTTGTGGTGGCGGGTATAGCCCGCGAGGATAGAGGTATAGCATCAGCTTTGCTCATAAGGATCGTTATGGAATACCTCTACTACATCGCCAATACTAGCCTTACTCTGAGAGTCGTGGATTACCTACGCACGGCTCACCATCTTCCCTTGCAATTTATCACTGTTATTCACCAAATTGACGGCTGGGTGGTAAAGGTGAAAATGAGCCAATATTTAACTCCCGAAATGCACGGGGATTTTCGGGCTTTTATGAACGAACTCGGGATTCCTTACGATCCTGAAATTCGCTTGCAAATGGCGCTTTGGAGTTTGGAAACCGGACAGTCGCCACTGAGCGTGATGCGCCGCTACCAGGTGGCAGTGGTTTGTCACGGCAGCCCTGACCGCAAAGAAATTGAAGCGTTTCGCCAGCAGTTTGTCAAGGGCCTGGGGTATTGCCCGGAAACTCTCGCCTAGATTGCTACGCATATAAATTAACTGTGATGACAGAACAGGAGAGGGAGAGAAGGGGAAAGCGGGAGAAGATTTAACGCTTTTTTCAGCTCCGTTAAAGCTCAAGAGAGAAATGCGCGACAGCCTAGGCAAGTTAACAATAAAAAATTACCTAGTGGCATTGCTTTGAGATTTTACCCTCTAAATTTTAATTATATACTTTTAAATGCTAAAAGCCGACCGAATGTATTCTTGCAGGGTGAGTCGGTAGTTTCCTGCAACGGCGGATTGAGAGTTCGCTGCAGTTAATGGTGGTAATATTTGTTTAGTGTTTTGTTTTGAAGGTTCGCACCTGACTAAAGCGACATCAAAGCGACAAGAATTATTGGCTAAATCTGGATGAGTGCTTAAAAATATTTCGGCTGTTTGCCAAAGTTTGGCTTTTTTTGTGGTGGTAATAGCCAACATTCCACCAGCATCCCAATTTCCTCGACGGCGAGTTTTTACCTCAACAAATGCTAATGTTCGGGATGTGTGATTGGGAAGAACTTGGTTTTTTGCGCTTTCTTCATCTCTTCCGAGTGCGATGATGTCAATCTCTCCCCAGCGACAGTGCCACTGCCGGTGCAAGATTTCCCAACCTTGCTGCTGCAACCAGTCGGCGACTAAATTTTCTCCCAATGTACCGATATCCCTAGAGTTTGGGGATTGAGGGGAATTGGAGTCAGCCGTGGCAAGCGGGCGATTCCCTACGGGATAGCTACACTTGACGCTCTTTCTGGTAGAATTCAATTCTGAACTGTCACGACTGCCCATTAGCTTGAACTTGTATGATGATTTCTCGACTTCGCCAACATATTTATACTTTCTTGCTGAGTTTTGTTATTTTAGCAGTAATTGCCGCTGGGGCGATCGGCATTAATCCCGCACCTGCTTTCGCATTGGATCACGACAAAGAAATCCTAGTCGGCGCAGATTTTACTGGCCAAGTTCTGACTGACGACAGCTTTAATAAAGCCAATCTTCGCAACAGCAATTTTACTAATGCAGATTTGCGGGGTGTCAGCTTTTTTGCTGCCAATATGGAAGAAGCAAATTTAGAAGGCGCTAATTTCACGGGGGCTACTTTAGATTTAGCTCGCATGATGAAAGCAAATTTAACTAATGCTATCCTTGAGGGTGCTTTCGCTTACAATACAAGGCTGGAAGGAGCTATCATTGACGGTGCAGATTTTACTGAGACACTGCTGCGAGACGATATGATAGAAAAACTTTGTAAAGTGGCAAAAGGTACTAATCCGGTGACGGGTAGAGATACTCGCGAAACTCTTTTTTGCGATTATTAAAATCTCGTTTAATAAAGGAATAAAGTTTTTACTACAAACGGGTTCGTAGTAAGGACTTTATTCCTTATATCAGTTTAAAATAATGTAACGGCAGGCAAGCTTCAAACCTATATCGAACGAGTCATCTCCAATCTAAAATCTAAACTTTAAAAGGGTATTAGCCCCAAGGCACGGAGGTTAAATCGTAAAAATTAACTTGACGCAGTCGCTCTAATTCCTTGAGCCATTCTTGTTCGGCACAGAAGAGTTGGTGATATTCTATAGCCTCTTCACCACTGCTCGCGGCCTTGGCTTTTTCCCACATATTGAGTGCAATTCGGCGGCGCTTCATGCTGATAATTTGCTCGATACAGGCGAGGGCAGATCTAATGACTAGAGGTGCGCGATAAACATTTCTTTCTGAGAACTCATTCAAGTGAAATAAATGCGAGATTTGATTGAGTTGATGGGGATATTCAATGAAGCTATCTTGTAATTTCAATATTAACTCAGAAGGGGTTACTTGTAAAGACATTTTGTGCAATATTTCTGCATTCACAATCTGGTGCCACAAAAATCTGTGGTGAGAAAGGCTAAACTGCAGGTCTCTAGCTTCTATTGCTTCTCTAACATCTTGGCGGTATTCGGGACAGTGCAAATAAATCTGCAATAATTGCGCTTCTGCTTCTTCTAAAAGACTGCGAGCTACAGCAGCAGATAAACTTGATTTTGAGCTTTTGTTTTCGCTACTTGCACGCTGTTTTTTATATTGCGTGTGCCGCTTCAGCTTCTTTCTAATTAACGGCGGAATTGTCAAAGATTCGTCTTGACTCAGCCTTTTACCCCAATCGCTAACTACTTGGTTTAACAGATTTTCTCTTAGTATTGGTGTCCGTTTAGAGTCTTCTTTACTTAGGATTTCCGCGCACTTTGCAATGTAAAGTATGAGTTGATTATCGTTAGTAATATTAGTTAACAAACTAATAAAATTTTTAGTAATTTGCTGGTAAATATCTGCTTTTTTTAAATCTTGATTAACCAGCATTTGTTGCAGTTGCCAGTCGATCCACAACGGAGCATTTTCGAGCAATTCTCGATATTGTTCTGGGGAGTATGTTTTGAGATATTCGTCGGCATCTTTGCCGTCGGGAATGTTGAGTACCCGCAGTTGCACTTCTCCTTGATAAGCAAGTTTTTCTATTTCTCCAATCGCGCGTTCGGCCGCTTGAGTTCCTGCTTTGTCGGCGTCAAAGTTGAGGATAATTTGTTTGGAGTCAGTGTACCGCAATAACTGCCGCACTTGGTTTAAACTTAAGGCTGTGCCGAGGGAAGCGACGGCGTTGGAGATGCCGGCGGCGTGAAGTGCGATCGCATCAAAGTAGCCTTCTACAACCACTGCGCGATCGGCTTTGCTAATGGCTGTTTTTGCTGTATCTAAGGCGAACAAAGTTTTGCCTTTGTCGAACAGTTCTGTTTCGGGAGAATTGAGGTATTTCGGCTGTTCGTCGCCGAGAGCTCTGCCGCCGAAACCAATGACTCTGCCTTGGGTGTCGCGAATGGGAATCATAATCCGATTGCGGAAGCGATCGTAATAACCGCTGCCGCCATTTTTTCGGGGTACAATTAATCCAGCTTGTTCTACTAATTGCGCCGGATAGTTTTTCTGTTCTACTAAATAACTGTAAAGTGCTTCCCAACCTTGGGGTGCATAACCTAATTGAAATTGTTGGATAGTTTCTTCGCTTAGCTGGCGCTCTGATTTGAGATATGCTAAGGGTTCTTCTCCTTGGGTTTGTCGCAAAGCGTGTTCGTAAAAGTTGGCTGTTAGCGCTGAGATTTCATAAAGTTGTTCCCGCAGAGAAATTTGCCGCTGCAATTCTTGTCGGTGTTCCGGTTCGACAGTTTTGACGGGAACTTGATAATTTTTAGCTAATTCTAATACTACTTCGCTGAAAGAGCGTTTCTCCAATTCCATGAGAAACTTAAAAGCATTGCCGCCTGCACCGCAGCCGAAACAATAATACATTTGTTTGCCGGGACTGACAGTAAAGCTGGGAGATTTTTCATCGTGAAAAGGACACAAACCTACAAATTCTTTGCCGCGTTTTCGCAACACGACGCGACCGGAAATAACGTCTACTATGTCGGCTCTTTGTTTAACTTCTTCGATGGTTTCTGGATGCAGCCGGGGAACTTGCATAGGGCTATTTTAGGCAAATTGAAAGTATTGGAGAAGGAAAGCACTACACGGATGAGGACACGGATACACGGATGAATTATCTACTCTGAGTGATTTCTCATGAGATTCAAAATCCCAGCCCCCTTAAAAAGGTGAAAGAATCAGTATCAAAGTCCCTCTTTTTAAGGGGGATCTCCGGGGATAGAAAACACGCCCTAGGGCATAAATTTATTGTAAGATATTTACACTAACTGTAAGGAGCATCGAAAATAATGCGAATTTTAATGATGGGCGGTACTCGGTTTATTGGGGTTTATCTTACTAAGATTTTAGCAGCACAAGGGCATGAAGTGGTGTTGTTTAACCGGGGCAACAAGCCTGTACCGGTTGCGGGCGTAAAACAGATTCAGGGCGATCGCACAAATGTCGAACAACTGCAAGAAAAGTTATCGACGGTCGAGTTTGACGCGGTTTTTGACAACAACGGCCGCGAACTCAGCGATACAAAGCCTTTAGCTGAAATATTGAAAGGGCGGGTGCAGCACTTTGTTTACATGAGCTCTGCAGGGGTTTATTTGAAATCGGATCAAATGCCTCATATCGAAGGGGACGCTACTGATCCTAAAAGCCGGCACTTGGGTAAATGCGAAACCGAAAATTACTTGGCCGAGTCCGGTTTGCCTTGGACTTCGATTCGCCCGACTTACATTTACGGCCCCCAAAATTATAACGATTTAGAGGCTTGGTTTTTCGATCGGATTGTGCGCGATCGACCGATTCCGATTCCCGGTAACGGAATGCACTTCACGCAGTTGGGGCACTGTCAGGATTTGGCTAAAGCAATGGCGGCGGTTTTGGGGAACGAAAGGGCGATCGGGCAAATTTACAACGTTTCGGGCGATCGATTTGTCACCTTTGACGGTTTAGCCCGCGCCTGCATTCAAGCCGCAGGCAAATCCCCTGATGCTATTAAGATTGTACACTACGATCCGAAACAATTTGACTTCGGCAAAAAGAAAGCTTTTCCGATGCGATTGCAGCACTTTTTTGCTTCAGTTAATAAAGCTGTCACCGATCTTAACTGGCAGCCGGAATTTGACTTACTTTCTGGATTGAAAGATTCTTTTCAGAATGATTATGTAGTTTCGGGACGGGACAAAGCTGAGATAGATTTTTCAGTCGATGATCAAATTTTGAAATCGGTTCAAAGTTAAGTTAGAGTGGGAGCATCCCAATCCCCGAAAAAATCTAGAACCCCACCCTAACCCTCCCCTAGTAAGGGGAGGGAACAAGAAAGAAAGCAAAGGGAACTAAATTAATGATTGAAGAACGGCATAATGGATTTCACCCGTAAATTTATTTTATGGAAATTCAAACTCCCCAGTGGTCGTTCGACCCATTAAAAAATTTAGAGAGACCATGTTAGAATTTTCAAATGCGGAAGATGTGACAGCTTGGTTGGAAGCTAATTCTCCAAACGACTAGGAAATATTAGGTGAATTTCATGCTTGGAATAACACTCGGCAATCGCTACAGTATTATCCGTCACTTGGGAGGCGGCGGATTTGCTCAAACTTATTTAGCTGAAGATAAGCAGCTACCAGGCAATCACCTCTGCGTCGTTAAGCAGCTTAAACCTCAAGCAACTGATCCGCAAACTCTACAGGTAGCAAGACGTTTATTCGATACCGAAGCACAAGTTTTGTACAAATTGGGAAATCACGATCGCATTCCCCGACTTTTTGCTTTTTTTGAAGAGAACCAAGAGTTTTACCTAGTTCAAGAATTTATAGAAGGTCACGATTTAAGTCAAGAAATTACGCCCGCTTCTCCTGGGAATGCGGGAGTCATGCAGCAAGATCAAGTTATTTGTATATTGCAAGAACTTCTGGAAATTTTAGATTTTGTACACCAGCAAAATGTCATTCACCGCGATGTCAATCCCCGCAATATTCTCCGCAGAGATAGAGACGGAAAATTAGTTTTAATTGACTTCGGCGCAGTCAAAGAAATTACTACTCAAATCACCAACTCTCAGCCCAAAAATAGCCTGAGTGTCAGCATCGGTACTCCCGGTTATATGCCCAGCGAGCAAGCTCACGGCAACCCCAAACTCAGCAGCGATATCTATGCCGCAGGTGCGATCGCAATTCAGTTCCTCACTGGCATAAATCCTCACCAAATGCCAAGAAACGCCGATACAGAGGAAATTATTTGGCAGGACAAAACATCAGTCAGCCCTGAATTTGCGAAGATTTTAGATAAGATGGTAAAGTACGATTTTCGCCAGCGTTATTCTAGTGCCGGCGAAACGCTGCAAGCTATTAAAGAATTGAAAGATTCTTTCAGCGGTACAGTTCCTGTATTGCCTCCGGTTGCTGCTGCGAATAAGCCTGTAAAACACCGCAAAAAACTGTATTTAAAAATATTGTCGATCGCCAGTTTAATTGGTATCAGTATTATAGCATCAATTTATGGTGTAAATAGTTTTAATTCTGCCAATGCAACTGACCTGTACAACCGAGGCAATACTCTTTACAATTTAAGCCGATTTGAAGAAGCTCTGGCAGCTTACGAGCGAGCAATAACTCTCAGGCCTGACTACGCGGAAGTTTGGCAGGAAAAAGCCAAAACTTTGTACGAATTGAAAAAATATCGAGAATCGCAGTCAGCTTATGATAAAGCCATAGAATTAAAGCCGGAATACTTGGAAGCTTGGACGGGACGCGGTTATGCTTTGGATAAGTTGCAACAGTCTCAAGAGGCGATCGCATCTTTTGATAACGCTTTGAAAATCCAGCCCGACTATGCCGCCGCGTGGGAAGGCAGAGGCGATGTTCTGTTAGATTCGCAGCGGTACGAAGAGGCGATCGCCTCCTACGAAAAAGCTGTACAATTTCAGCCCAATTTGTACGGTGCTTGGTACAATCGGGGACAAGCTTACCAAAAATTAAAACAGTACGATCGAGCCGTAGAATCCTATGAAAAAGCAGTTGAAATTAAATTCGATAATTCTGAAGCTTGGTACAATTTAGGCAATGTTTTCCTAGAATTAAACAAAAACCAAGAAGCTTTTGAAGCCTACGAAAAAGCCGTACGGTTTCAGCCCAATTTTTATCAAGGCTGGTACAGTAAAGGCATCGCTTTGCTAAAAATGCGCCGACATGAAGAAGCGGTAGAAGCTTACGAAAAAGCTGTCAAATTAAAACCTGATTATTATCAAGCATGGTACAATTTAGGTTGGTCGTACCACGAATTACGCAAGTATGAACAAGCAATTGAGTGTTACAGCAGAGCCTTAGACTTAAACCCGAAAGAATATCAAGCCTGGTACAATAGAGGAAATGCTCAGTACAATTTAAAACGGTACGAAGATGCGATCGCCTCTTACAATGAAGCCGTCTATGTCAAGCCTGACTACTCGGAAGCTTGGTACAGCCGCGGCAATGCACTTGTAGCAGTAAAAAGATACGAAGATGCGATCGCCTCCTATGACAAAGCAACTCGCTACAAACCGGATTACGGAGCGGCAATGGAAGCAAAAAAGCGGGCAGAAAGTCAGCTAGGAAGCAGCCCGCTAGAATCCGAACAACAACAATAATTCTTATTAGTTCCCTTAAGCGGACTTTGTTTGACAAGAAGCAATTTTAATTGCCAACTTTTATATTTTAGCGAACAGCGGGAGCAATTACGGTAACTCGGCGGCTGTCTACTAACATCGGCCAAAAACCTCGATCGCTCAATGCTTTTACCGCAGCAGTAGCGGCGTTTTGATCCGTTGTATAAGCGACGAATAAAAAGGGACGCTGGCCGTAGGAAGCTAAGCCTACTTGCGTGCCTAATGCTTGCCTGACTTGGGCGGCTAATTCCGGTTGGTTGAAGTAATCTACTAACACTGCATAACTAGGGCCCAGGGGTTGGGGATTGAAGCCTAGATTGCCCGTTGAAGGATTGGTGATTGGTTCAGAACCTGGTGCTGGCTGAGGGCTGTAGACTGGCAAATTTTGGGGTAGTGCCGCTGCGGGCGATCGTACTACGTAAGCTTGTAATCCGACAACATCTTCGATGTATTTAACCCAATCGCTGGCGATTTGCGAGTCGCGAAAGCCACCAACTCGCGTCACCGTGTCATTGATGTACCGACAAACTGTGTTGTTAGTATTTCCAGGGAAAGAGCGTTTTGCTCTTTCTTGCTGTTCGGGTGTTCGGGTGACAATTAACAGTAGATATTCATCGGGCTGAGGCGGTTGGCAGCTCGATTGAGCTTTAACAGAACTCGATAAAATTGTCAATACCAAAAGGGCGATCGAAGTAGCAGAAAATAGGGGAAGAGACAAAATAAGTTTGTACAATTTACCCCTAATTGTTGTTAGTTCTTTTGTCGGATATTTTGCTATTTTAGTCATGCTGTCTGTAGGGATGCGAGGGCATCGGGAATAGTTGCTGACGGTGCTTGAAATTCACCTGTCAGTACATATTCTAATCGCAGTTTCAACCAGGTGATGAAGACTGGATCGGTAGAAATAATAGCGGCGGCTGGCTGAGGGCATTTTGCTTTAACTTCTGCCATGGTCGGTGCTTCTAGAAAAGCCGGCTGTTTGACCAACCAGAAGTCTATTTGTTTTTCTTGTTCGTTGTAGTTGCGGGTTCTTTCTTTAAACACTTCATCTAGGGCTTCTTCTTCTAGCAAAAAGCGTTGGCTGGCTAAAACGTAGTAGTAGGTTTGCATTTTTGTCGGTTGTTAGGGGTTGACGGTTAGCGGTTAATGCCGCCTGTACTGGCCAGTTTTGCTGGTCAGGGGCGGGCTTGCCGAGTTGCGGTCGTTGGAGAGTTCTAGACTCTTGTGCCGTTTACTTTACCTTATTTGCTGTCATCTTGGGTAGATGCAGAGCAAGTCGCCTCAGAAAAATCTTTGGTGGTGAGAGTTGGAGGAGTTGTGAGAGTTGCGAGAGTGGCTGGTTGTTTGGGGATTTGGGCGATTATTTTTCTGGCGAGCGATTTTTGGGAAAATTTAGGTGACAATAGGAAATTAGATGGAATTGCAGGTTGAATAATTACCAATTCTTGAGGCAATCTGGGGGCTGTTAAACTTGATTGGGAGTAGTTTGCATATGAAAACACTTCGGACAGTTTTTGATTGGGAACCCTAAAAAAAGGCTTTCATGGTGATCAATGTGCTCGCGGGAAAATCACGGGTTTGTGGCTACTACCTAAAAATAGTCCTTACTATTGTATTAAAAATGTAAAATGTGTGGATTGATTTGCTCTGACCGGAATAGCCATCGCCCCGCTGTCACTTCCCCCATCCCGCCAAAAGCGATCGCCCTCCGCCCCTGTTCAAATAAGCTCAACAAATCAGCTAAATTTGTTGCCCACGTACTGCAACCAAAGGCTAAACTAATCTAAGTTTTACCATAAAATTTTCTCCCCGTTCATGAACATCGCTTATTTAGTCAACCAATATCCCAAAGTCAGCCACAGCTTTGTCCGCAGAGAAGTGCTAGCCGTTGAAAAATGCGGCATGAAAGTCGCACGTTTTTCGATCCGATCCTGCGAGTCTGAACTCGTTGATGAGGCCGACAAACTAGAGCAAGAATTGACTAAAGTAATCTTAGGAGTTGGTGTACAGGGGTTAGCGTGGGGTTTGCTGCGCGTTGCCGCAACTAGACCAATTCGATTCATCGAAGCTGTGCGGTTAATGTTCAAAGTTGGCTGGCACTCGGAACGGGGGATTTTGCTGCATCTAGCTTATTTAGCAGAAGCTTGCATTCTTTTAAATTGGTTTGCAGAATCCGGTACAGCACACGTTCACGCTCACTTTGGGACAAATTCGACAACAGTCGCTATGCTGTGCCGCGTGCTTGGCGGCCCGACTTACAGTTTCACCGTTCACGGCCCTGAAGAATTTGATAAAGCGACACTTCTTTCCTTAGACGAAAAAATTAAGCGATCGACCTTTGTAGCAGCAGTTAGTTCCTTCGGTAAAAGTCAGCTTTTTCGGTGGTGCGATCGCACTTTTTGGTCAAAAATTCACGTCATACACTGCGGCGTAGATGCCGCATTTTTAGCTGCACCCTACGTCCCCATACCCGCAGCACCCCGCTTAGCTTGCATTGGCAGACTCAGCGAACAAAAAGGTCATTTGTTATTGCTAGAAGCTGCTAACTTGCTAGCAGTTCAAGGCTTAGAGTTTAAGTTGGTACTGGTAGGAGACGGGCCACTGCGATCGGATATTGAACAGCAGATTCTGCAACTCGGCCTGCAAAATCATATAGAAATTACCGGCTGGGCCAGTGGCGATCGAGTTCAGCAAGAGATTTTAGCTTCACGGGCAATGGTATTGCCTAGTTTTGCTGAAGGTTTGCCCGTCGTAATTATGGAAGCCCTCGCTCTCAATCGGCCCGTAATTAGCACTTATGTTGCTGGCATCCCCGAGCTCGTAGAACCCGGTGTTTGCGGTTGGTTAGTTCCTCCCGGTTCCGCAGAAGCATTAGCCGTCGCGATGCGCGCGGCACTGGAAGCACCTTTAGAAAAGCTAGAACAAATGGGGAAAACAGGAGCAGAACGGGTTGCTCAACAACACAATGTTGATTTAGAGGCAAAAAAATTAGTGGCGCTGTTTGAGAGTGCTTAAGAATGTTGCAAAACCTATGGATTAACTGACATCTTGCACCATTATTAATAAGTCTTTCAAGGGCGGGCAGGATGCCCACCCCACAGGAAAATTAATTGTTTGTGGAACAGGCATCTTGCCTGTTCCTTTAATTAAGCTGTAATTGTTGGTGGAACAGGCATCTTGCCTGTTCCTTTAATTAAAGCAACCTACTTACAAACTTTTTAAGGAATAGGAACAGACCGCAACAACTTGTCAACAATCGTCTTAGCCCTTCTTCCCCCCGCCGGAATCAACCGGTGAGAAAGTACGTGCGGCGCCAAATACTTCACATCATCCGGGGTAGCAAAATCCCGGCCCTCCATAAATGCCAAAGCCTGGGATGCCCGGTGCAAAGCCACCGCACCCCGGGGACTCACCCCCAGAGTAATCTCCTCATCCTCTCGCGTCGATCGCACCAAATCTACAATATACTGTTTCAAAGAGCCTTCCACCTTCACAGCAGCGCACAAACCACGCAATTCCTGCACTTCTTCCAAAGAAATACAAGGCTGCAAATCTTCAACAGCAAAACTATCAGAAAGCCGTTCCAACATTTGCAACTCTTCCAACGCAGCGGGATAGCCCAAAGTCAAAGACAAAGTAAACCGATCCATCTGCGCTTCCGGTAGCGGAAAAGTGCCTTGATATTCGATCGGGTTCTGAGTCGCAATCACAAAAAACGGCGTCGGAACATTTCGAGAAACTCCATCTACTGTCACCTGCTTTTCTTCCATCACTTCCAGCAAAGCTGACTGAGTTCGTGGCGTCGCCCGATTGATTTCATCGGCAAGCAAAACATTAGCAAAAACTGGTCCGGGCAAAAACTCAAACTCTCCGCTGCGCGGATTCCAAATATTAGTACCCGTGATATCCGTCGGTAACAAATCGGGAGTACACTGAATCCGCTGAAACTTCCCATCGATCGATCGCGCCAAAGACTTCGCCAGCAGCGTTTTTCCCACACCAGGCACGTCTTCCAGCAGCGCGTGTCCGCCGGAAAGCACGGCTACCAACACCAAGCGAATAGCATCGGCTTTGCCAACAATAGTTTTGCCTAGATTTTGTTTGAGCCGCTCAATATGTTGTCTCATATCCCTGATTTCTAATTGTTAATTGCTAATTGCTAATTGCTAATTGTTGAAAAGATATCAAGATTGCCAAAATCTTGAGTCTTTGCCTTGCGGACTTCGTATTTGTACAACTAGAATTTAGTCTGACTCATCTTGCACCATTTTTAAAACCGATCGCCTGTTCTAGATCACATAATTATTAGACTTTAGCAGCTAATACGCTTCTAGCAATATCACAATCTGCCTGAATTTGAGTTTTGAGAGCATCCAGAGAAGCGAATTTTTGTTCGGGTCGCAAAAACTCTACCAAATTCGCGCTCAAGGTTTGACCGTACAAATCCCCAGACCAATCTAACAGGTGAACTTCCACAGTGGGTTGCAGCCCGTCTACCGTCGGGCGGCAACCAACATTCATCACCCCATTGACAAAAGACAAGTTTGATGGAGTGCCGGGAAATAGAGATTTGGGATTTTCCCCCTGATAGGAAGAACTTTCATCTTTGATCTTTTCCCATCCATGCTTCACCGAGACTCGCACCGCGTACACGCCAAAACGTGGCAAAAATTTTTCCGGCGGCAGTTCGATATTAGCAGTAGGAAATCCGATCGTCCGGCCCAGCCGCTGTCCCCCAACCACAGTCCCGACTAAACTGTAAGGTCGCCCCAGCAACTGATTGGCTCTTGTGAGGTCGCCGGATGCCAGACCTTCGCGGATTGCAGAACTGCTGATCCGATCGCCCTCACCGCAATTATGCAGCGGTACAAGAGCAACATCAATACCGTAACCAGAGGCGATCGACTGCAAATCCACAGCCGTCCCAGCGCGTCCCCGTCCAAACCGAAAATCTACCCCCACACTAATTCGACTCGCTTTTAGTTGTCGCACCAAAATTTCCTCGACAAACTCAGAAGCAGTCAAAGCCGCAAGTTCTCGATCGAACGGCAGCAGCACAAGTTGCTCGACGCCCATTGCTGCGAGCAATTCTACCTTTTCTGCCAGAGGCGTCAGCAGTTTTTTCGGTTGACCCGTAAAAAATTCTTGCGGGTGCGGATCGAATGTCACCACAGTGCAGTAAAGCCGATCGACCCCATCAGAATCGATCCCAGAGAGGCTGTTGCCCTCTGCCTTGGGGGCTATCAAACTATCGAAATTATGGCTGCTGCCGGCTCGATCGGGCGGTGCTGCTGAGTCGTTGTAGCAGGTCGCCGGAGGTTCGCTTTCCAAATTTTCATCTCTGCCAGCGTAGGAGCGCAAGTTTGGCCCCGACGCAAGAATCGTCGCAGAATTTTGCTCAGGCGATCGATTTAAAATTGGCTGCACGACTTGTCGATGCCCTAGGTGCAAACCATCAAAGTTTCCCAAGGCAACAGAAGTTGGAGTCAGAGCAGCGGTACAAGAAGAAGTTACCCACACGCTTAAAATTTTGACATACTTAGCCAGATTGCGATCGCCAGTCGATGTTAGATTTTAGATTTTAGATTTTAGAATTGACTCCACAGATAAATCTGGAAGCTGGAACTTTGGTCTAAACTTTTTGGTTTTCCACGACAGAAGTACGTGGCACGGTATCCGTCTTTAAGTGAGGTCAGCCCTCGCTTAAATGTCAGATTTCACCGATCAATATTTCAGAACCATCTGACAAGCTCAAATCCATCAGACATGAACTTGAGGCGCTTGCACCGACGCTTCAGACAAATCGTTATCAGGAGGCAACAATTGTAACGACAAACCTTCCCGCGCCATCAAACTGTTCGGGAACCTTTGAGCCACTTGTTCTCCCACCCTGTCTAAAAACTCGTCATTGTGCAGCGGATCGTGGTGAAAAATCACCAACTTTTTGACATTAGCAGCCTTTGCTACCTTCACCGCTTCCTGCCAAGTCGAATGTCCCCAGCCGACCTTGCTGCTCTTCTCGGCATAATACTCCTCATCGGTATAAGTAGCGTCGTAGATCAGCACCTCAGCATCCTGAGCCAAATGCAGCACATTTTCGTCTAAACGGTCGGGAAAATGTTCGGTATCAGTCACGTAAGCAGCCGCATACCCCCGCCAGTTGACGCGGTAGCCTATAGCTTCCCCAGGATGGTTCAGCAAAGCAGTTTCCACCTTAATCTCTCCGATTTCCAGCGGTTTGCCCACTTCTATATCGTTAAATTTCAGGTCTGCCCCCATAATTTGCAGGGGTACCGGAAAATTGGGGTGCAGCATCTGGTCATGGAGGCGCTGCTGGATAGTAGCCTGATTAGGAGCAATAGCCCCATAGATGTGAAAGCAGTTCCCAGGAATAAAAGCTGGGACAAAAAATGGGAATCCTTGAATGTGATCCCAGTGAGAGTGAGTAAAAAACATATGAGCTTTTACGGGCATCTGGGACAGGAGAGTTTGTCCCAAAACCCGCAATCCAGTACCGCCATCGAAAATTAGGCGGCTGTCACCCACTCGCATTTCTACACAGGGCGTGTTGCCCCCGTAACGTACTGTTTCTGCCCCGGGAGACGCTATGCTACCTCTAACGCCCCAGAAGTGAACCGTGAATTGGTTTTGCATACTAGACATGGGTTTTCTTGCAAGATTGTTCTGGCGAGTTGGCGAGTTATCGATAAGGTGTTTACATATTACTAAGGGCTTTATCATCAAACCCAAGTTCTTTAACGGTCGAGTTCCCCACTTGTTGGAAGTGCCAAGAGTCTCGCTCATCGCGAGAATGCAAAACTGTTGGGCTTGACAACTGAGCAATAAATTACAAGGTAGACTAATGAAGTCTCGATCGTAACTATTCTTTTCGTCTCTTCACTAGCCTAACCTCCGCAGACACACTTTGGGGCAGTAGTTCTGTATTAGTTTGGTCAAAAGCCGCTGTTTTTCCAGCCTCCGCACTTGGCGAACACGATCGCGCGGTCGGTTGTTTGCCTTGCTGCTTTACGGGTTAGAACGCGGATGATGGGCTTCCTGCTATCTACTCCGGTCGATCAACCATAATATGCAGGTGTCGGGACTTTTTTGCGCCGATATCTGGCTGATATTGCCGATCGGGCGTAAAGGCGCCTCTACAAGAATGACGGTTAATTTACCCGACTGGAGATGATCCGGCCATTTAACCGCTGCCCATGAGCATCAGGGACTCGTTTTTACCCGAACCCGGTTTAATTAACTCAACTCCCATTAATTCAAAAATCTTAGCAGTTTAGGAATGCTTCTGCTATTAATTATCAACTAATACTGTCTGGATTCTCGGCCCGCCCGGAGGCTGCGGTTCGTCCCGCCAGCGGTCAAGCTGAACCCAGCCTCATCTGACACCGGAGTAGCAGCGAGAGTCCGGGCCTGCTGGCAAAAGGCTAAATTTTCGTCGTGCATTTCTTGGCGGACGAATTGAATCACTCAAAATTCCCCTATTTTCGGAAATTAAAAAATTTTGATTTTTTGCCATCATGCCAACTCCGATCGCCTTTCTGTCTCCAGAGTGATGCAGAAATATTCGCTGTTAACCTCTAGTGATTTTCTCAAAAATCTTCAATAGCTCTATTTTTGGTAAGGATTTCTCGGAATTCAGCGCAGTTGCGGTACTCGCCACGGGGTTGAATTTCCGGTATCATAGAAGCTTAGAGTCTTATTTGCCGAGAATCTAAATCAGTGCTAAAAAAGCCTGGATAACTTTAAGTTATTTTTCAAAAAAGTCAGTATGAATCAAGTTAAAAAAACTACAACCAAGCTGAATAGATCGCCTGTGAAAGTGTCCGATCGCACTTTAGAACTCGGTAATCTTCCGTTGAGCGACCTGTCTTTAGAAATAACTGATGGTCAAGCTTTGAGAGAATTTAGTTTGGACGATCGCCCGCCGGCAACCCCAACAGCCACAGGCCGGACTGTCGAAACAAGACGCCAGAGGGTAAATGGCAAGACCTCCTGGGCCCGATCGCCTGTGGTTTCTACTGCGTTTCTCAAGTGGCTGCTAGAGAGTTTGACTCGATCAAAAGGTTGGCTGGGAGTTGTCACCCTGGCAGCAGTTTGGGGGTGGTGGAACAGTCAGTTACTTTTTTCCACAGGCCTGGGGATAGCAGCGATGATGCTGGTTTACCGAGGGCAGTCGTGGGACTGGCAATTGCTGCGGGCAAAAGGCGAGCAATTTTGGGAGGGCCCGAACCGTCGGTTCGTTTTAGCCGTCGGCACCGGCGGCATTGCTACCTTGGGCGCTTACATGAGTTTGGCGATTTGGGCGGACTCAAGCAGCCACTGGATGGCTTTGAGCGTGATTTTGCAGAATTTGGGCACGATCGCGATTGCAGGGCTGTTGCTGCGGCAAGGGTTGAGTCTGGGGGCCGCAAAAGATGAAGTGGCGCTCGATCGCATTCTGGCGGATTTGACTGATGCTGACCCCGTGAAGCGTTTGATTGCAGTGCGGCAAATGACCGATTTGGTGAATCAGGGTGGGTTTGGCCCTGTGAGTTCCGTCAAAAGTTCGATCGCCCGTTCCCGCGCTGCCGAGTGCTTTCGCCTGATGCTGAGTCGGGAACCAGAAGCTGTAGTCCGCAATGCCCTTCTCGAAGGTTTGCAGACTTGGGACGCTACTTATGGCTTTGTTGCTTCGGACAAATTATCTAAACTTATCTAAAGCTATTTTTAGATCGTCCGAGTTTACTTCCTACGCTATTGAGTGGAACGTAGTGGAAAGAGTCGGCTATCCCTGGCTGCCGAGGGTTCCCAGTTCAAAATATTAACGCTTGCATTCCAATTGCGATCGATATATCTACCACAAGCAGGACAATCATAAGTCCGAAGACGAGCGTGGCATATTTTTTTTATTCCCACAATTCGATCAAGTTTTAGAACTAGGGTACCATTGGTCTACTAGGATTAAATTTGCTCCATACATTTGGCATTTGTAATCGAGTTGACGCTTGAACTCGTAAAACCCAAGATCGGATATTGCCCCGCCCGTTTGTGATTAGCCATCATCCCTTTTATATTCAAGTCTTCTATTTTGATGAGCTTGAAAGTCTTGGCTAAGTAAATTGTTAACTTGTGCAAGAAATCTTGACGAATACAAGCTATTTGTGTGTGAATTAGGCTAATTTTATTGTAGGTTTTGCGCTGGTTATTGGAGCCTTTTACCTGCTTTGACGCTTGACGTTGTAAAGTAGCAAGTTTGGTTTTCGCACTGCCTATCAACGGTTTTGGTGCGGCGTTGCTGATTCACGGTAGGAATTACCTTTTCGCTTGAAGTTACAAAACTCACCCTGCGAGGGCTGATCGCAATTGGGACATCTTTAATTCATAGTTAATGCCTAGGTCGATTCCCACGGATGCCTGAGATTGCTGAACTGGTAAACGTTCTGCATCAACACACAATGAAATAAACCAACGACTGCCTTATTTTGAAAGAGTAAAAGTTTGAGACACGTAACCACATTCTAGTGGCACACGCCAAGCCGAAACGTTCCCAATGTAGGAATCTTAATGGTGTTAAGCTGTTGTGGCATTTAAATTGTATGTCAAAAAAATTTAAAGTCTTGTGGGGAGTAGGGGTTGGGCGTCCCGCCCGCCCTGAATATACAATTTAAATGCGCGACAGCTTACCACCTTTTAGAAGAACTTTTGGGCTAGATGAGTCAACTGTAAAAGATTGACTATTCCGGCGACTGGCGAAGTTTGGATGACCTGCTTTCCCGGAACGATACCGAGTAAACGCATCTTTCCAGTCAATCAAAGCGTTTTGGTAGACTCCGCTAGACAACCGATTCATCCAAGCGAATTCAGGTTGCTTCTTGACGTGGTTGGTGAGAACTTTTTTGACTTCATTTATCACCTTCGAGTCCGAAAGCTTGCCCTCACTATATATTTGAGTTCGCAAGCTTAACCCGAAATTAAACACAACCCGCCTTCATCCTGCGTGTTTTGCCATCAAAGTCGCTTCGTTGTTATTCAATTTTAGCGATCGTTTGACGGCAAACATAGTTAAACTTACTTGGAATTCTTTACTTGGTGAAGTATATGGGACTCTGAACAAGGATCTATATCCTCTACAATATTCTTAACTTTTGCTTGATATTTCCGTAACCCGTAGATGCGGGAAGAAAAGCAGTCGATAATCGAGAGTAAATCTTGAGTCAATTCTTCATGCGGTGAAAGGGTTTCGGCGTTGGCGACGATAATCGTTCCGCCATTCCACTGTAGAATTTGCTCGACCAATTCAAATCCAAATCGGCAGAGTCGATCTTTGTGAGCCACGTATAGCATCTTGACTTCGCCCTGTATTGCCCATTGTATGATTTGCAGGAATTTGGGACGATTGAAGTTCAGTCCTCCCCCAATCTCTTGAATGGAGTCCGTGATGGAGACACCTTGGGCCAAGCAAAATTGTTCCATAGCCTGTGTCTGGCGAAGTAACTCTGGTTTTTGTGCAGTGGATGAGACGCGGCAGTAGACGATAACTCGGTTTGGTGTTTTACCTGTTTTCAGATTTCGGGCGATACTCAGGTGACTTTCTGTATAAAGACGCTGGTTGCCTAGTGTCCTATTGGGGACTAACTTGCCTTCACTTTCCCAACGCCGTAAGGTAGAAGACGAAACTCCAACTAACTTTCCAAATTCTGCCACTTTCCACATAAAACTTCTTCTTAAGGATTAACTATGGATAAGTTTAGCGAACTATTTGGCAATTTAGTTCAAATCTAAAATCCAAACATTAAGTCATCGACTATTAGCTGACCGTCAAAAGCGTAAAAACTAATTCGATGAATATTCGGAGCTTTTACGCGCAGGGGAGCCCTAGGGGCGATCGGAGAATTAGACCCGACCAGATTGGGCGCCGGCATTTCATCCTGAACAATTGGGTTGCCGTCAATGTCACAAGCTGATAAAACAGTTCGTCGCGAACTGGTGACAAGTCCTGACACCCAGCGAACTGGATACTTAAAAGTTACTTCTATCAGTCCGCTTTTGGGGGCGCCCATTAACACTGTTGCCCCAGAACCCGTGAAAAATGCTGGGTTTGAAGGTTGGATGGCGACGGCATTGCTAAAAGTCACCCCCCAATGTGCAAACTGGTGTTCTACTACTTCAAAGCATTTCAAGTCTTCTAAAGCTACGCGGACGATCGCAGGTACTGTGGCACGCGATCGCACCTCTGACCCTGCGCCTGAGCGTTCTGGAGTGGCGACAACAGACTTTTTGCCGTTTAAATCCATGCTTCGACAGGCTGTGTCAAATTCTGCAAACCCGTCCGATTGAAGACTTTTCGCATCAACCATAAAACCCTCGCGATCCCTTTTTCTGAGCAGTTGCATTTTAGTAGACCTCCCTGAGATTAGTTGTTTCTTCTGTTTTGGAATTGATAACGGCGAGGTCAGTGATTGCCAAACCTGCAATTAGGAATCGAAACCCCATTGCCCGCCCTCCAACAAAGACTTTCGACCTCAAAAGCCACTGCTCCGCAAAATATCGTGATTAATGATTTGTGATTGGCGAGCGTCGGCAAACCTGCCGCCTGCCTGAAAGCCAGTTCTAATAGTCCTCCTTTCCGAGCGCCTGCTTTCCCAGTTAGCGAACAGACTCTATTTTGTTGAGGGGTCTTACCCATCATTTTGCTATTATCTCCCATCAGCGGTAGTTTGCAAGGGTAAGGATAACTACACAGCCGAATTGCCCAAATCGCAAAACTTACTTGCTGTCTGTAGTTTCACGCTTCACCTGTACTAAAATAGATTTAAATCATTACTCAATCTTTACAAAAACGCCACCAGCTTTGCAAGTTTTTTAAACAAAGACGGGGCGACGGAAAAGAATCTAAAATATAACAGCGATTAAGGTTAGTTTATGCTTGTACCCCTCGGCTTCGGTCAGCGATCAATAGTTACTTCTCTCGGCAGAATGGTTTACTACACTGCTGAAAAAATGCCTTGGATGGGGTTGCCGACCTCAACTTCGGAAAATAAGCCGAACTTAGTATTTTTTCACGGTTTTGGCGGCGGGTCGAGTGCCTACGAATGGTCGAAAGTTTATCCGGCTTTTGCGACAGAATATCGAATTTTAGCACCTGATTTAATCGGTTGGGGGCGATCGGAACATCCGGCAAGAAATTATCAGGTTGAAGATTATATCACAACTTTGATCGAATTTCTCGAAAAAACTTGCGGCAGTCCGACAGAGGTGATTGCTTCTTCGCTAACAGGGGCGATCGCGATTCGAGCTGCGATCGCACGGCCGGATCTTTTCAAATCTCTGATTTTGACCATACCCAGCGGTTTGTCGGACTTCGGACAAGATTACGGCAGCAGTTTCTTCGCTAAGCTAGTCAACACGCCGATTTTAGATCGCTTGCTCTACAGTACCGGAATCGCCACAGACGGCGGCATCCGTAGCTTCCTAGAACAACGCCAATTTGCCGATTCGCGTCGCGTTTACCAAGAAATTGTTGATGCTTACCTCCAATCTGCTTTGGAACCAAATGCAGAATATGCCGCCCTGTCTTTTGTGCGGGGAGATTTGTGCTTTGATTTGTCGCTGTACATCACTCAGCTAACAAGGCCGACAGCGATTATTTGGGGAGAAAAATCGCAGTTTACCGGGCCCGATATCGGCCAGCGGTTGGCAAATCTCAACCCCGAAGCAATCAAAGTTTTTCAACCTCTGGAAAACGTAGGTTTGACTCCGCAGTTAGAAATTCCCGCTGTCACGATTGGCTTAATTCGGCAATACTTAAAATTGCTTTCGGAAGGGTGAAAAAGTTCGGCAACGGATTTTTAAATGGATGTAACGGATGGAGGAAAAAGGAAGAAGGAAGTTCGGCAACGGATTTTTTAACGGATGTAACGGATGGAGGAAGAGGCAACAAGGAAGATTAATTACCCATTACCCATTAGTCCTTACCCATTACTAAGGACTAATGACTAATGACTACTGACTACTGACTACTAATTATTCTTTTACTCGCACGTCGATAACGCTGGCGTTGAAAATGTACTTGTTGCCTTCAAGCTCTAGCGTAGTGCCAATTTTGACTTTCGTATTACCTAAAACAGGGCCATTTTCAGTAAGTTGACCTTTTCCCTCTAAGGTAAACATCATATTTTTGCTGAAAGCTTCTTCTTCTCTGGGATCGGGGAGAGCTTTCAGAGTGCCGTTGGGCTGAGGAACTGCTAGGGTTCTGGTGAGAGTTTTGACCGATTTGATGGTAATCTGACCGGAGGGTTGATTGCGGATTACCACATTGATTTTATCACCTGGTTTGAACAAATCTTGAACGTTTGTTCCTTTGAGACCGATCGCAATTGCATCAATTTCTACAGGTTTGACACTGGTGCCGACTTGGGCGACGGAACCGCCAGAAGTGCCGGGAAAGAAAAAGATTCCGACTGCAACTAGCAGTACGATCAGAGCGGCAGCTACGTCTAGAATACTGAGTTTGCCGAATAGCCGGCCTTGAGAATCCAAAATTTTCATAATCGCCTATTATACTGATAGCGACAGGAGTATGTTTACAAGCTCAGGACTTACGCAGACATCGATGAAAAACAGATGGTGCTATTGCTGAGCTACCGCTGGCAATGACATACTTTATTGATGCGTAAGTCCTGAAGCTAAAAGATATTACCACAACGATCGCCCAAAATCCGCATGACTGGGGCACTTAACCCAGAAGGCAGTTAACGGCGGTTGGTTAGCCTTGGCTGGATCGCCCAGAAGCTGGTGGCGACGTTAAAAATTGACAAAAAGCTAGAATAGCAACTAAGCAGCCTCAAATTACGTCTGCCTATTTAGTGACTTTTCGAGTTTTTCCTACAATTTTATCTAACTTCTGGCACCTATCACTCATGTTAAAAAATTTTTGGTTGACTTGCCGGCGTACTTGCGGCCGGGGGATTTATCTGTTTCTGTCCCTGATTGTGGCTGCGGGTATCGGGGTGGTTTCCCCGGAACCGACTCAAGCATTTTCTTTGCCTGAACTGATTTTTCGGGGCATTCAAGTTATTCAATTGTCGAATATGTCCGATCGCCAAGAGGTGACTATTGGCCGACAAATTAATCAGCAGTTGACAAGCAGCGAGTTTAAGATTGACCGAGATCGCGACACTACAGAATATATCAACCGCATCGGTCAACGACTCGCTCAAGAAAGCACTCGCCCAAATATTCCTTATACTTTTCAAGTGATTGACGACGACACGATTAATGCTTTTGCAACTATGGGCGGTTTTGTTTATGTGAATAAAGGTTTGATGACGGCGGCGGACAATGAGGCAGAATTGGCAAGTGTAATCGCCCACGAAATCGCTCACATTAATGCTCGCCACGCGATTAAACAAATGCGTCAAATGGCCATAGCTTCAGGCGTAGCTTCGGCGACAGGGCTCGATCGATCTCAGGCGGTTCAGATTGGCGTGGAATTGGCTTTGCGCCGTCCCCACAGTCGCCAAGCTGAGTATGAAGCGGATCAGTTGGGATTGCAAACTATGGGGCGAGCGGGCTACGCTCAATCTGGGATGGTTGATTTTATGAAAAAGTTGCTCAATAAGCCTTCTCCTCCGAGCATTTTGAGCACTCACCCGGCAACTGGCGATCGCATTGCTGCTATTTCGCAGGCTATAGATCCAGATCTTGCTAGCGGTGAAGGTTTGGATAATGAGAATTACAGGCTAGAAATCCGCAGACTTTTAGGTTCGTAGAAATGTAAATCAGTCAGGCACTCTCTTATTTTCTCTTCTCTTCTCTTCTCTTTTCTTACTTCGCGATCTAGCGCTAACGCGCCGCTTCGCTAACGCGTCTTCGCGGTTCGTTAAAAAATAAATCCAGTTACTAGGGTAAGTCAGCAGCAAATTAATTTCGATTTAATAGATCGGACTTAAGCTGACATACCCTACAACTAAAACTTGATTTAACACTCCTGTGGAACAACAGAATCGATCGCAGGTTCCGGGGGTGCAATCGGCTGCGGCTTCAATTGCCTGACAACTTCGTCAAACGGCAAAATTCGGACTTGATGGTTAAATACATTTACTTGATAAACTCTGCGGTAGCTGAGGTCAAATCCTGTCAGCCAGCCGCTTTTGGGATGATAAGCACCCGTGTCAATATCCAACCACCCTTCGCCCCTGACTAATTCGCCCGGTCTCACCCCATGAAAGGTAAAGGTGATCGTGTGACCTGTGATAATTAATTTATTGGGAAAATAGGGTTTCGACATGGTGTGAAATTCCCTGCGAATCCAACAAAGTTGTTCGATCGACTGTTCATCGATCGACAGATGGGGGTCAACGCCCGCGTGAACCAGCCAGATGTCCCCTAAGTCCCGGTACGTAGGGAGCGATCGCAGCCACTCTAAGTGTTTGTACGGCATCATCCCTGTATCTCTGTAGCTTGCTACTGTCGCATCGCCGCCGCTGTAGAGCCAAGATTGCCACGCTCGCATATCCATCGGCACCCCTGACAAAGCCTCCAGCATCAGTTGTTCGTGGTTGCCCAACAGAGTTTGGTAGGGGCTTTGCTGCACAAAATCTAATACCTGAGCGCTTTTGGGACCACGATCAATTAAGTCTCCCAAAAAATAGACGCGATCATTCGAGCTGGGGGCAAGTGCCTCTAGCAGGGTCATTAAGCCGTCGTAATGCCCGTGTACGTCCCCGATAACAATGCGCCGGTGCTCCATTGTGTTTATCCGCTTCCCTGACTCAAAAGCCCCATCTCTAGCTTATAGCATCTGATTTTGCTGTTATTTGCCTCCCCTCTTTTACGGTGGAGGGGTGTCACCCATTATACTGCTTTTTATAAAGATTCTGTAAAGCTCACCAGTAGCTGTTTGCCTAGCTACTGATAGAAAAACAGGCAAGCTGTTAATTTTGCTTCTGCAACTGCTGTTACTGAGGCAAAGCTTTGAGTTATTTCACCGAAAAACGAGCGAGAAGCCCCGGGCTACCGACATCGGGAGGAAAGTGGCTGCGACTTCAGTCGCCTCGAATCAAAATCCATATGAATAACCGTCTTTTTTATGAATTGGTTTGCAATATTTATGACTAATCCCTGCTACTCTTCCCATCGTGGTGGCGATATCAAACGAGCCGGATGCACGGCATAGAACTCGTCCCGTGTAAGAGCCGATTTTCTTGCCGGCGGTGACGGTCGCACTGATAATATCACCAGTTTGAAAACCTTGATGAATTTGCTTTCTTGATTTATGACGAATTGGGAAGCCAAACTTATCTGTACCGCACATTTGTCGGGTTCCATGTCCGGCTGCCTTGATTAGCAGCGGTTGAGAAGTCAGCACCTTCAATTCTTCGACTTTGCTTACACACGCTGCATCTAACCAGTGGCATTTAGGCAGTTGTAAACGAGTCCGATTAAACTTCGTTTGACCGCCAGAACCCGTGGTCACAGGAAGTTCCGTTTTTTTGAGCCGATTGAGCAATGCCCAACGTGTCGAGTTGACCGCAGCAGCATCTTTAAGAGAGCGTTTTCTTTGTGCTTGGATACGTTTGAGAACATCAGATTTCTGGGATAGAAATTGCTCAATTTCTTGAGTATCTTTCTTTTTGTTGCAAGAATCGCAAGCCAGACAAAGATTCGAGATACGATTCGTCCCGCCTTTAGCTTTAGGGTGAATATGTTCAACCTGTAATGGTGTATTTGTAACACCACAATAAGCACAGTTTCTATCCCATTTCTCAAGAAGATATTCGCGAATTTCGTAACCCAAAAGTGTGCCTTGTTGGTATTCAATACCTGAGATTTCAGGGTTTTCAAGTTGTTGTAAATCAAATCGCACAAGTTCTTGAGCTATTGACCCAATCGGCGCAAGTTTGATTAGTTTGTTGACCCAGGTAAGTGTGGTTTCGACCCGATGTTGCAGACTGGGTGCTAGCCAACCTTGAGGGCGGGTGCGATTCAAGAATCTTGGTTGACGATAACGAGTGTGCCGATTGCGCCGTCCCCTCCGCAGTTGACGGCGTGAGAGTAGAGCATCTTTAATTGCCTGACCTCTATGAGTTAGTTCTGCTGCCCAAATGACTTGTGCGCCCTTCAATATGGCAAAACCTGTCACCCTGGAGCCAGGATCGATCTTGATCTTTAAATTGGGTAAGGTTGGATCATCCTGGTATTCTTTAAGTATCAGAGTGAAAGGAAACTTACGGTAAACCGCCGCTTGTTTTTGCTTCAGAAGTCGCCGTGCAAAGCCGGGATGAACTGGTGCTAGCGGTTGTTTCTTGGCATCAATTACAAAAACAAAATTAGACATTTTAAGTCCTCCATTGCTGGGTAAAGTTCGCTTCGAGAATGTTTTCTGAGCTTGTTATGCCAAAAGCACTGGTTTAACCCCGTTAAGCCTGTTTAACTTTTGGCGATAGAGCGGAAAACTAGCGTCGTATTCTCCGGTATCATGACTCGAAAAACGTAGGTCTAATCCTGTCTCTGGTAAGGTTCGGGCTTTCTCCTTGAACCGCTCGGCAAGAGTCGGACTTCTTGAAAGCCCCTAGCTTTAGCTATGGGGTTCCTTACTGAGTCAAAGCTTTGAGGAATGTCTGGAGTTCTGCCAAAAAACCTTTCTTTTTTAGAGGTTTTGCAGGTGTGGTGGAGTCAGGATCGTCGGTTCCGAGAGCTTTGGCTAAAATCCGCTCTAAGTCGTCTCCGACAGGTTTTTGGGCGGTTTCAGAAATTAGTTGGTATTCGTCGTTTGTTTCCAGCCACACTTGCCACGATTGGGGGTAGCAGCGGAATAAAGCAGCAGTGTCTAGGGGTCTGATGTAGTAGCAGGATTCAATTTTGCTGAGGAATCGATCGCGCAATTGTCGGCCCGCATAGCCTATACCTATGGTGGCAACATCTTCCAGGCGCGGGTTGAGTAGAATTACTGGGCGACCGGCCGCAGCTATATAAATTTTTTCAACTTGGGCCACTTCTACGGCTGCTGGATTGATCAAAATGAAAAGTTGATCTTCCGGTGATATTTTATCTTCAACAGGGGTGCGACTGCTACCCAAATCAGTGACTTTAAACGGTGTTTCTCCCCAGTCGCGGCGCGCGAGGGCTGCCGCACCAGTGTCGGGAAAAAAGACTTTTACTCCGGGGTAGATTTCCTCAAATTCTGGGAGAAATTGTAGGGTGATAGACTGTGCTTGCAGGGCGATTTCTGGAAATACTAATTCGACTTGCAGTAGATTTTTGCCGTCCGAGAGGGCAGCGGCGGTGGCAATGCGGGATTGGGCGATCGCCTCGTTGAGATCCTTGGGCAGTTCTGTCATTAATCTTATTGTTTTTACTCGACTTCTCTCAATCTAATTTTACCTGAGATATTGCACCATTCTCAATTACCTGTTTAGGAACAGGCTTTTCGGCCTGTTCCACAATAAAATTCACTCTTTGTGGAACAGGACGAAAAGCCTGTTCTTGAGAATGGTACAAGATGTAAGTTTGACCGCACTAAGCAACAAAAGCTAACACCGATACGGGCGAACCGGAACCTCCCACAAGGCGCAATATTCCGATAACTAAAGTGATGTCAGCCGCAGGTAACAAGTCGAGATTTGCTAGATTTTCCAGCACTATTCGCTGCTTTTCCAATACCAATTTGTTAACCGCAAAACTTTCATCTCGCCCGGTATCGACTCCGTGGGTGTCGGTTCCAACTCCGGCGATCGAGCGTTCATCTAGCAAAAATTGAGTGGCTGCTTTCCCAAATCCGGGAAAGTGGCAAATTCCGCGCTCGTCTCGGTTAAAAAATGCTCCCTGATTATCCCATTTTTCTTGCCAGCCAGTATACAATAAAACTAGATTTCCCGGTTCTATAAGTTTGTGCTGCCGTTCCCAAGTCAATATATCATCAATTGTTAAAGTGTAGTCGGGATTGGCAAGACTTTGCTCTCGGATGTCGATCGCAATTGCCGGCACAACTAGCGACTGCGGGGAATAACTATCAATGCTGGCACCTCCTGCATAAAAGCTGTTGGGTGCGTTGATGTGAGTGCCGCTGTGTTCTCCCATCGAGAATTTTCGCAGGAAATACCCGTCTGTTTCTATTTGAGCTACTGTGGCAATTTCTGTCGCTGGATCTCCTGGCCAAATGGGAATATTTGGGTGAATTGCATGGGTTAAGTCTACAATTTTGCTGTAGGCGATCGTTTTTAAGTTATTTGAGTTTAAGTTGTTTGTCATCAGGTTAAATATATCTATTATTTATTAAAAACAGTTGAGTTTTTGACACTCGGCGAGCTCAATATAAAATATAAAATCTAAAATCTAAAATTCGATTAGTCGATCGAGCGTTGCTTCCATCACATCCTTTGTTTGCCCGGAAACAGTATACACCAAAGCTTCTCGATAAACTCTCCCGGCTGGGTGTACCGCACCGTTAGCAGCACCGCTAGAAACTGCAACCGCAGCGTGCCCGCAACGCACGGCTAAATCAATGGCTTGAGCTCGCAGCGCTAATTGTTCTGCTTTCGAGCTATGTTGAGATTGTTGGAAATTCTCTGTTAGCCGATCGAGCTTTTGCTCTAGTTTTTGGCAAGCTGTCGTTATAAAAGGTGAATTCTTAGCCGCCGCCGCTGCTGCAATTACATCCAATCCCGCTCGAATACAGCCAAAAGTACCCGGAACAAAATTCAGTATATTTTTGCTGTCGTTTTCCGAAATCCAGCCGACAGGTTTAACTGAAATTATTTCCGATTCATGCAGCAACCAATTATCGAGAGTGGCTGTCACAGTATTAGTCGAGTTCATAGCGATTAACTGCATGATTTCGCTACAAGCTATTTTACCGTATTCGCGTTCAATATTGGCAAAAGGCACTAAACCGAAAACAGCGCGTTCGTCAGGAATTACCGCAGCTACAATAAACTTTTGAAACAATCCAAAACCTGTTACCCAAGGAACTTTTCCTGACAGTAAATAGCCCGCTTTTGTGGGAGTTGCGGTGACAGCCGGATCGCCCGATCGCCTTAAATGCGAAAACCCAATACCCAAGCGTAACTCTTTTTGGGCGATCGCGGGCAAGTATCTGCTTTTTAGCATTTCATTGTCGCTGTTGGCAAGCATCGCAGTTGCGCTGTGGTGCTGAGTTTGCAGGAAAGACAAAGCGCCGGAATATCGAGCCGTCAATTCCTGATATTGGTAAAAAATCTCCGGTGCAACTTCGGCACCGCCCCATTTTTGGGGAACTCGCAATGCTAAGAGCGATCGATCTTCCAATCCCGCAACTGCTGTTTTTAGCGCTTCCGAGTCGCTGTCGATAATTTCCGCGTGGGGTGCAACGCACTCTTGTAAGTAAGTTTTTGTGCTGTTGAGAATTTCTTGCGAATCCATTTTTTATAATTATTTTATAGTGAGTTTCACCTTATTTGGGAAAGTTTCACTTCCCACGGATAGGGATCTATAAAAACCCAGTTACTACGATTTTTGCGACAACTCACGAAAAATCTACGAAGCAACCGCATTTATGAGGTAATTTTATAGTAATTTTTATTCAAAATTGTGTGGGGCGGAAATCTAATTTCGCCCCAAAACTAAATTATTTCCACACTTTCCAAGGAGCCTTCCCTTCATCCCAAAGTTCGTTTAAATACTTGTACTCTCGAAAAGTATCCATCGCAAAGAAGAAGCCCTCATGACGGTAAGCCATCAACTGTCCATCTGCCGCCAAACGCTGCATCGGCTCTTGTTCTAAAATACAATCATCTCCCCCCAAATACTCAAATACCCGGCGGTTAAATATCATATATCCAACACTGATCCAGCCGTCGATTTGAGGTTTTTCAGTAAATTGAACTACGCGGCTATCGCTGTCTACCTCCAAAATTCCAAAGCGAGAAATCGGGCGAAATGTAGTGACAGTTGCCAGCTTCCCGTGAGATTTGTGAAAATCCATCAAGGCGTCAATATCGACATCAGCTACTCCATCGCCGTATGTCACCATGAAATTCTCGCGATCGATATATTTTTCGATCCGTTTTACCCGCCCTCCTGTCATGCTTGCGGCGCCAGTTTCAGCTAGTGTCACTTTAAAATCTTGTTCGAGATGTTCCTCGTGATAAGTGATGGTATGTTGGCGTCCCAGACAGATAGTAAAGTCATTGTTCATGGCTTCATAATTTAGGAAATATTCTTTAATCATGTTGCCGCGATAGCCCAAGCACACAATAAAGTTTTGGAAACCGTAGTGTGCATAGATCTTCATGATGTGCCAAATAATTGGATGCCCCCCCACCTCAACTAAGGGTTTGGGACGAAATTCTGTTTCTTCTCGGAGACGAGTACCGAGACCGCCAGCTAGGATAACTACTTGCATTTTGTCACATTTTTAAAGATGATAAATTAATTTATCATCAATCATCAGGGATTTTTTCAAAGAATTATTAACATTTTCTCATAGTGAGTGAAGCTTTGTAAACCGCCGAAATCACGAACTCTTATAAATAATTCTAGGGTGCGCGCGACCGCACCGTGTATTTGAATGCTGCGCGCAATTTATAACTAACAGTAGGGTGGGTACTGCGGACAGTATATTTGAATACAGCGCAATTTCTAACTTACGAATGGTAGATTAGGAAATAGACAAAAAAAGCCAACACCTATACTAAATATAAGAAATAGATTCAACAGCAATGAAAAATCAACTCGATCGCCTAAAAAAGTTTTTAGGTATCCTCTGTGCGATCGCCTTAATAATTATATTATTCCAATCGGCTATACCTGGTGTTTACGCCACGGTTGTTGTACCGGAAAGATCAACTATACCACAAACCACCCTAGCTTTTGTGCCCAACATACCGGGCGGCGGATTAGACTTTCACGAATCAGCAGGAGGACACACTTTAGAAAGACACGTTGGCAAAACAGAAGCAGCACTAGCACAGCGACTCGCAAGCGAAACGAGAATTTCTGCAGCATCTTCTTTTACTGACCGTTCCGTCGCTGAAGCGGCTATTGGAGAAGCAATGAACAGAAATCAAAGTGCGATCGACTCTTGGGTGAAAAGTCGAGGCAATCGTTATACGATCGACTACAACGCCAACAGAATAATTGGCATTACTCTGCGTCGCCGCGCATCCAAAGCAACTTCAACATCTCGCCTGAGAATCGTCCTCCAGCGCAGCGCCAAATTACCTCCCGGATACTTTATTCTCACAGCTTATCCCCAATGATCAATCCATTTCCTCATTTAACCCAATTTTTCAGTTCCTACTTTCACCAAGACTGGCCATTAGAAGCTGACACTCCCAGCGATGTAGTGAACAACTACCGCAGCAGCGAACCGCCCGCAAGTGTTGAAGCTGCATCGCAAGAACTCAGCAAACTGCTAGAAATGCCGATCGCCCCACCCGATTTAGAAGCATTAATCCTTGATGAATTAGGGTGTTACTACGACCCACAATCCGAAAATCAAACAGTCCGAGAGTGGTTGGAATCGGTGCAAAAATCTTTGAATAATCCTAGATAAAATCTATATATTTGTAGGGACACGGCACTGCCGTGCCCCACAATTTGTCTATATATTTGTAAGGACACGGCAGTGCCCAAAGCGTGTCAACTTAAGCTTTTCGTCCGCTAGTCCTCGCGCCTACCCGCCAGTCCGCCAGGGAATGAATTCCCTGTCTAATAGCCAAAGTCCTCTAAAAGAGGACTGAATAATTCATTAGTCCTCTTTTAGAGGACTTCAGCTTTGAGGCAGGGGTTTCAACCCCTGTCGGACTATCGGTTTAACGTTAAGTTGACACAAATGGGCGCCGTCGTGTCCCTACAAGTTGTCCACAATTTAATAGGATAGCTAGCTCACTTGCTAACCGTCAATAAGTAGCCTTCGTGGACGTTGAAATTAGGGATAACATAAGCCAAGCTGCCGCTACCCACCGACAAACTTTCTTCTTTAACGGTGACAAGCTTTGGCACTGATCCTTCTTGATTGTTGGGAATTTTTTCTAATTTGAGAGTGATTTTCTGACCTCTTTGAATACCTAGCTGCTCCAAATTCCCGAGGGTTAATGTTACCGTTGTTGCTGAGGAAAAATTGGGGTCGAAATAACCTAAAAGTATCTGTGCTTTACCTTCAGGATTTGACTTGCTGGCTAAAGCGACAAGGCGATTGTTATTTGACCAACTCCGCACCCGCGAATTAACTCCGTCAGCATAAGCTTTGTAAGTCCACCAAGCGGCTCTCGGCTCAAAAGTATTAGGCGTGACCATCCCACTCAGCGTATTGTTGAAGCAATTGCTAACTTTATTTGGCCCTTTACTCTCCCAACAAGCTCTGCAAGCACCGTCAGCTTTTGCATACTCTAAGTTATACAAATAACCTAAGATTTCTCCCGGCTGGTACTGCGCTAAGTTCCCGACAATTTCGTTGACGTAAATTTTTTGCAATTTCAGTTCCTTGTAAGAGGGACTTTGCTGAAAATTGCGTTTAGCCTCAATTACGTGATCGTCAATAAATAAAATCATCGTGTCGTTAAGTTCGTGCCATGAGAGGAAGTTTACTTCAAGTTTGTTAGCCTTGCAGTAATCCAAAAAAGCGGCGAGATATTCTTTGCTGTAGCGGCCGAGGCTTGGCCCGCCAATCATTGCTGACGGCCCCAATTCTTCCCGCAAGATTTTGTAAGCTCTTTTGTAAGTTTCAAAGAATTGTTCTCTGCTTCCGTTCCAAAATGGATCTTTCCAATCTGGTTCATTCCATACATCCCAAATAATTTTTTTGCCTTTATTTTGCTGTGCTAACTGTCGGATGAATGCTTCCCACGCGGGGTAGTTTTGATAGGGCCAGCCATTGGGATTGCTACCGTAGCCCCACAAGTCGCTGACTACTAACTGAAACTCGGCTCCGCTGGCGATTACTCGATCGTAAATATCGAGTCTCCCCGCCCGCCAAAGTTTGGGCTGCAAGGGTTTGATCGAGCTATCCGGCGGTTTGGCAGTGTCGATTCCGTGCAGGATGCCACTCATGGAAATTGTACCGGTGGCTGGCTGTCCAAAATCTACTGTAACGTTCGATCGCAGTTGGGCGATCGCTCTTGGCTGTCCCAAATAGGCTATTAACAGAACAGTGACAATAGCTAAACCAATTGGCAGCAGTTTATTAATACGTGGGAACTTGAATGTAAATTGCATATCTTTTCTTTGGTTGATGTTTGTGGAATGGGGATATTGCCCGTTCCTAAGAATGCTGCAAGAGCTCTATTTTAACGAACAGATGAAAACACTTCAAAACCCTGTATTAATCCTATCACTTGTTGCCACGATCGGGAGTTAATCAGCTCGTTGGCATCGAACGGAACTCCTTTCTCCGCAGCAAAAATACCAAAATTTTTCACCCAATCAAAGATAGTTTCTGTGGTAAAATAAGGTGTGCAGGCCCAAGCAGATTGCAAATTATTCACCATCGCGGACATATCTCCCCGCTCGTAAGCTTCCCAAGCTTTCCACACTAAATAATAGTATTTCAGCAGGCTATCCACTTGCTGTACCTGCTTTTTGAGTTTCGGACTAATAGAGAAACTGTCGCTCTCATCGTCACTTACAAATGCCTGCTCAATTATTTCTCCATATTCCCGAAGCATCCGTTCTTCTTTGAATAATTCTTGGGCTCGCGCTTTGCACGATTGTCCTGCAAGCCTGCGGGCTTCGGGATTTTCTGCCCATATTTCGACCGTTTCTACCAACTCTTTTACTGTTCCTGCTGGATCGATTGTAGGATCGGGCAGTAACTTTCCCGTGTCTCCCAATTCTTCGGGAATACCGCTGACGGCTGTGGCAATTACGGGCAATCCTTTCGCCATTGCTTCCATAATTGCTAGTGGCATTCCCTCAGCTTCGGAAGATAAAATAAAGATGTCGCTGGCGTCGAGCCAATCGGCAATATCCCAGCGCTGTCCTAAGAATTTAACCTGTTCTTCTACTCCCAATTTGCTCACAGTTGCTCTTAATTCAGGTTCCAGATTGTCGTGAGTAGTAGACCCAGGCCCAGCCCACACAAAGTAAATTTGGGGCCATATTGGACGATTTTTCAATTGGGCGATCGCCTGCAATTGATACTGATATCCTTTAATTGGAGTCAATCTCGCCGCCGTGAAACAAACAACAGCATCTTCGGGGATTCCTTGTTCTTGACGCAGGCGTTGGCGAGTTGAAAGATTCGGTGGCTCAAAATAACTATTTGGTCTGCCATAATAGATTACTTTGCCCCGTTCGAGACGTGCTTTAAATAGACTTTGGAACAAGTTTAAATTCTCGTGGGAAACCGCTACTGCTGCTTTGGCTACAATGTACTGGTAGGCAACTGCATCGAAATAGGGAATTTGATCGCCGCGATCGAAGGTCTCATAATTGCGATTGATATAACCCAGACTGATTATGTAGGGTATATTTTGCTCGATCGCAACTTGTTTTGCTGCAAAGTTAGCCATCGGCCAGCCGTCACTAAATATAATTAAATCCGGTCGAGCCTGGGCGTAAATCTTTTGAGCATCATCCAAATTGTAAGCTATTCGCAAAAACTCTTTCATCGTGTCGAACTCTAGCCAAATATGTTCGATACCTAGCTGTTTTTGTTCGGTAATTAAAGGATTAGAAGCTTGACTTTGAACGCTGGTTACTAGGTAGCCATCCGCAGCTAATTTACACATCAGCGAGTGGTTGAACTGAGCCAAACCGCCGACTCCTGAGTCTTCTGTGTACAGGAGTACGTGCTGTCTTGGCTGCCTAGAAGTCGAACTGGGAGCCGATTGAAACTGATAAGGATTGTTCGCTGCGATCGCCACTATGTCTTGCCATTCCTGTAAATTGGTTAAGGCATAGGCATCAAAGTTGTAGCCGTACTGTTCTGAAACCCCCTTAAAAGTTTCCAGCCAATTAAAAACAGTTTCAGTACCTGTCAAATGAGTGTAATACAGAGATTTTTCCAGACATTCGACCATTGCTGGCAAATATCCGTCGCGGTACATCCGCCATGCTATCCATACGAAACACTTGTAACGTTCCGCGCGTTTCAAGTCACGGATGTGCTGAGGCAAATCTGGCCGAGCAAAAAATTGCTCCATCAAAATTTCGGTATTTTTCATTAATTTGGAGCCGTTAGACATGATATTGCTGTCGTGCTGACGATAGCAGGTTAATATCTCTTTTAACCAAACTGACTTGCAGCCTTTTAAACCTAAACGTAGCACAAAATCTAAATCTTCGGTTGGCGGCAAGCGATGATCGAAACCGCCCAAGCGTTCCCACCACTCTCGCCGCAGCATCATTGCGCTGGGACGCACGGATTTGTAGAAAACAAAGGCTTCTAAATCTAATTTTGGTTCTTCTTCCCAAGGCTTGACTCCATAGATGCCTTCGTCGTTTTTGCCAACGATAACCCAACCTGTTTGCACCATATCTAATGTGGGGTCAGCGTCAAAGCAAGCTACTTGTTTTTCTAGTTTTTCAGGTAAGAAGAAGTCGTCAGCATCTAGAAAAGCTAAAAATTCCCCTTGTGCTAACTTGCAAGCATGATTTCGAGCAATTGCTGCTCCTTGGTTATCTTGATAGATGTATTGAATTAAATCGAGGTAAGGTGATAAAACTTGGCGAGTGTTGTCAGTTGAGCCGTCGTCTACGACGATAATTTCCCAGTTTTGATAAGTCTGGTTCAGAACACTTTCTAAGGCTCTGACAATGTAGCGCTCGCAGTTGTAAGCCGGGATAATGACACTGACGCGCACTTTTTTTTGAGTCATAATAGTAGTCATTAACTGTTTCCATTCTGGTAATTGTCTGAGAGAAATGGCATCAATGTTGCAACCGTAGGTCTTAGCAATTTCAGTAATGCGCTTTACCCAATCTGCTATAGTTGCTGTCAGGGAGTACGGGGTATAATCTAAAGATTTTTGCAAATAGTCAGTCATTTCTGCCGGATAGCCGCTGTAGTAAAGTTGCCACGCCATCCATGTCAGAGCTTCATACAACGCCTGATTTTCTAATTGGCGGATGTCCTCTGGCAAGTCGGCTCGACTGAAGAAATTTTGCTTTAATTTAATACAAAGGTTGGCCTGTTTTAGCGCTCTCTGGATGGACACATTTTGCCCGTGCTGGCGGTAGCATACTGTCACTTGAGGCAACCAAGCAGCTTCGCAACCAGATAGTGCTAAACGCAAGATTAAGTCGGCATCATCTACTGAATCATACTGAGAATCAAAGCCACCAACTCGTTCCAGCCACTGCCGCGAAAACATCATGGCGCTGGGAAGTAGGGGCATATAAACAATCCAGGTTTTTAAGTCTAGCTGAGGCAAGTATTCCCAGGGTGTTACATCGAAAATACTTTCGCCTTGCTCTTTAACCATTCGCCAGCCACTATTCACAATTCCTAGTGATGGCTGAGCGTCAAATAACGCAATTTGTCCAGCCAACTTATCTGACAGTAAAAAGTCATCTTGATCTAAAAAAGCAATTAATTCACTTCGGGATTCCTGAATTCCTCGGTTGCGGGCGGCGGCTACTCCTTGGTTTTCCTGATAAATATAGCGAATTTTGTCAAAATAAGGCTGCAATGCTTGGGGGGTGTCGTCGGTTGAGCCGTCGTCTACGACGATAATTTCCCAGTTTTTATAGGTTTGGCTGATGACGCTTTCTACCGCTTGCGCGATGTAGCGATCGCCATTATATGCTGGAATAATTACACTTACTCGCGGTGTCGGATTTGCCATTGACATGAATTTTATTGCTGATAAGGAAGGGTTCGGGAAAGGATTCTGAAACGGATGTAACGGATGTAACAGAGGTCAGGCAGAATGCAGATGCAATTCTACTGCTGACAGCAATCCGAATTTAAAAGGTAAATCGGGTATTTTAGCATGCATAAAATACAGATTCAATACCCTGTACTTCCTCGACTAATTGTTGCCATTCTGCTGAATTAATTAGAGAGTATGTATCTAATTTATGCCCTTGAGCTGACGAAAAATTGCCAAAATATTCTACCCAGTTTAATAGCGTTTCTGTACTCAAGAAAGGTGTGTACTTCAAAGACTTTTGAAGCGACTTCTGCATTCCGCTTAGATCTTTTTGACAGTAAGCCTGCCAAGCATTCCATACTAAAGAGCTGTAGTTGACCAGGCTTTCTATTTTCGCCATTGACCTCTGCACCTTTTTTTGAGTAACAAATGGATCTGTTTGGCGATCATCGCAAACTAAAGCTTTTTCGATCGCCTCCATCGACTCTGCCAACATCCGTTCCTCTTTAAACACTTTCTCGGCCCGCTGCTTGCAAGCTTGACCGATTTGATGTCGCAATTCTGGATTCATTGCCCAAGATTCTACAGTTTGCGCCAATTTCCTTGCGGTTCCCTCTGGATCGGTATTCGGATCGGGCAACAATTTCCCAGTATCGCCAAGCCCTTCAGGAATGCCGCCCACAGCCGTTGCAACTACCGGCAATCCCTTAGCCATCGCTTCCATAACTGCAAGAGAAGGCGCTGCATCTGCCAGAGAAGTCAAAATGAATATGTCGCTAGCATCCAGCCAATCTAGGATATCCCAGCGCTGTCCGATCAACTTTATGCGATCGCTCACCCCTAACTCTTTAATAGTTTCCCTCAATTCTATTTCTACATTGTCAGCGCTTCCCTCACCAGTTCCTGCCCACACAAAATACAGTTTAGACCACACCGGAGACTGCTGCAACTGCTTGATGGCTTCAATCTGATATCGATGCCCTTTAATCGATGCCAATCGAGCCGATGTGAAACAGACAATCGCATCTTCAGGAATGTTTATTTCTTGTCGCAGGCGTTGACGAGCCGCAGCATTAGGAGGTGCAAAATATTTGGGAGAACGCCCCAAGTAAATCACTTGTCCTCGCTCTTTTGGCAACTTGAAATCTTGGCATAATAAATTCAAATGTTCGTAAGCGCCAACAATCAAGGCTCTAGCTTGCAGGCAGTGGTAGAGCACTCCTTCTACATAAGGCACTACATCCCCGCAGGCAAAAGTTGCGTGTTCTGGCATAACTAATCCCATCACCATCATGTATGGTATTCCCATTTCAATAACTACCTGTTTAGCTGCAAAATTGGAAAATGGCCAACCATCGCTAAAAATAATCATATCCGGTTGATTGCTAGCAAAAAGCTCTCGTGCATCCTGAGTATTTCTTAACACCCGCTGTAAATCTTTATGACCGCTAAAATCCAGCCACAAGTGTTCTATACCTAACTCTCTTTCTCGCTCCAGCAAGGGGCTAGAATGTTTGGTTTGCACGCAAGTGACTCGATAGCCTAACAAGGCTAACTGACAAAGAATGGCATGATTGTACTGTGCTAATCCTCCCACTCCCGGATCGTCCGTGTTGTAGAGTAAAATGTGCGCTTGCGCTTTTGAATGTGTGGGAATATAACTCTGTTGAGATTGGGGTGGATTAGTCATCACCATCATAATAATCTCTTGCCATTCCGCTAACTTACTCAGCGAATAAGCGTCAAAATTTTCACCATATTCTTCCGAAGCCATCTGAAAACTTTCTAGCCAATTCAAAACTGTTTTTGTGGGCGAAAAAGGCGTATATTGCAATGACTCTTCTAAACACTGTGCCATCTCTGCTAGATGACCGTCGCGATACATCCGCCATGCCAGCCACTTTAAGCATTGATAGCGTTCCGGGTTTTGTAACTGCCGGATTGACTGAGGTAAATCGGGTCGAGCGAAGAATTTTTTCATCACAATTTCTATATTCTTCATTACGCGAAAACCGATTGACATGAGATTAGAATTGTGCTGGCGATAACAGGTAAGTGTTTCTTCTAACCAAACTGCTTTGCACCCCTTTAAAGCTAAACGCAAGGCAAAGTCTAAATCTTCTGCTAGTGGAAACTTAGCATCGAAACCGTCCAATTTTTCCCACCACTTTCGGTGCAGCATCATCGCACTCGGTCGCACGCATTTATAGAGAATAAAGCTTTCTAAATCTAATTTAGACGCTTGCTGCCAAGGCTTGACAGCAGAAATCTCTCGCCCGGTTTCATCGACGATCAGCCAACCTGTTTGCACCATATCTAAGGTGGGGTCAGCGTCAAAGCAAGCTAGTTGTTTCTCTAGCTTGGATGGTAGGAAATAGTCATCGGCATCTAGAAATGCCAAAAACTCGCCTTGCGCTAGTTGGCAAGCAATATTTCGGGCGGCTGCTACTCCTTGATTTTCCTGGTATATGTAGCGAATTCTGTCAAAATAAGGCTGCAATACTTGCTGCGTGCGATCTGTGGAACCATCGTCTACAACTATAATCTCCAAATTAGTAAAAGTTTGACCTAGGGTGCTTTCCACCGCTTGTACGATGTAGCGATCGCCATTATATACAGGTATAATTACGCTGATTAGCGGTGTTGGATTGACTGGTGACATTATTTAGCTCGCTGTTAACCTATTAATGTCTAGTTTATATTAATCTCGCGGAAATTCAGAACGATTCTCAGCTCGCTAGCTCTACTTACAGAAACTTGAAGTTTGGCAAAGTGTAGCATATAATTTTACATGGAATGATAACTCAAAAGGAAAATAAAAAATGAATTCGGAAACAGCGCAGGTGAATTTTCAGCAACAGGCAGAACTTTATTTAGCAACAGGCAACTTCGATCGGGCGATCGCACTTTGCCAACAAGTTTTGGCCTCTGAACCCAACTCTGCAGAGACTTGCAAGACCTTGGGAAAGGCGCTGCAAGCTCAGGGTAAACTAGAAGACGCAAGGTATTGGTATAAAGTTGCGATCGCCCTGCAACCCGATTTTGCCGAAGCTTTTGCTAACCTCGGCACTCTCTGCGCTACATTGGAACAGTGGCAAGAGGCGATCGCCTGTTACCAAAAAGCCATCTCCCTGCAACCAAACTTTGCAGGATTTTACCGTAATTTGAGCCGGATATTTACCCAAGTCGGCAAAGCTGAAGAAGCAGCAGACTGTTGGTATCAAGCACTGATCGTGGAACCGATAGAAATAGCAGAAGAATATCTCGATTTAGGTAATACTTTGTTGACCCAAAATAAACCCGAAAAAGCGCTAGTTTGTTACCACCGCACCATTTTTTTAAACCCCAGTTGTTGCGAAGCTTATTGTAAAATAGCAGAAGCTGCTAGCAACTTGAAACAGTGGGACGAAGCTATTGTTAACTACCGCAAAGCTATTAAACTCCAGCCGGATATTTCGGAGTTTCATTACAAATTAGGCAATATTTTACAAGCTAAGGAACTCTGGCGCGAAGCGGAGGCTGCCTACCGAAAAAGTATTGATTTAAATCCCAATTCTTTTTTGTCATACTACAACTTAGGCAGCGTGCTGCTCAATTTAGAAAAATGGCAAGAAGCTGCGATAGCCTACCGCACGGCTGTTGAAATTAACCCGGATTATTCTTGGTCTTACTACAGCATCGGTGCAGCTTGCGATCGATTAGAACAATGGTCTGAATCCGCCGCAGCTTACCAGCGCGCTACTGAAGTAGACCAGAATTTCTTCGCAGCTTTTCACCAGTTAGGAGATGCTCTTTTTAAGCTAGAAAAGTGGTCAGAAGCTGAGGTTGCCTACGAACGGGCGATCGCCCTAAATGCAGATTTATTTTGGTCTCATTATAAATTAGCTTTGACTTTAGTTAAACTTCAAAAGTTTGCAGAAGCAACACTCGCTTATCGGCGGGCGATCGCACTCAATCCACAATTCTCTTGGACTTACCACAATTTAGGAGAAGCGCTGTTAAAAACCCAACAGTGGAAAGCCGCAGCTACCGCTTACCAACGTGCTATTGAACTTAATCCTACTATTTCTTGGTCTTATTACAATTTAGGCGATGCTTTGAGTGGAAGTCACGCATGGAACGATGCTGTTTCCGCCTACCTTTGTGCGATTCAAATCGAGCCGTCTCTACCGGGAATTTACATAAAATTAGGTGAGGCTGTAATTAAAAGAACTCCGGTAGATTCAGATGTAGCAACTAGCTACTATCACCACGAAATGCAGCCGCAGCACGCTCCTGAATTTTACTGCGAAATCGCCCAAAAGTTTGCTGAGAGCGATCGGCTTAACGAAGCCATAATGTTGTACTTGATGGCATTAGAAATTAGACCAAAAGATCCAGAAATATCCCCCAAATTAGAGGAGATTTTAGAAAAACAGCGTCAAACAGGGGAATCTACTCTATTATTAGAGTTAGAGGCTAAGGATATTCGCGATCGCTACATTGCCCGAGTAGTCAAAGGCAAGACTTTTGCAGAAGTCGGCGGCTTGTGGGGAACAGTCAGCGAAAAAGTATCTGTAGCTAGCAAATACGGTGCAGTTTCTCTGACAATGATTGATGCCATGCCGGCATCCCTCAACTGGTGGCAAGATTTTCACGATCGGATGACAAGTTTAAATATTGCTAATTATCACTGTATCAATCAAGATATCACTCAGATTCAACTTGCAGACATTGGCGAACCTTACGATGTAGTTCACTGTGCAGGAGTTTTGTACCATCACCCCCATCCGTTGCAGATTTTAGTTGCCTTGCGTCAGATAACTCGCGAGCATTTAGTTTTCACTTCAGCTATTACCCAAGAAGTTATAGAGAATGAGTTAGGACGCTATGAACTTCCCCCTTCTGGAGTAATGTTTATTCCCGCTTTGGACGACGCCGAACGAGCTATTTTAACAGCTTATTGGCAGCTATACATCAACAACAACCCACTTATAGGGATAACTGAGAAAGCAGTTTTTGACATGAACAATTTTGCGGCGTGCTGGTGGCTGCCTACAGCTACTGCTTTAGAAGCTATGTGCGAAGTCGCGGGATTTAAAGTTTTAGACAAAGGATTGACTTGGAGCAATAATGCTCTGACTCTGCTGCTGGGGATTTGAGGATTGCTAAACGAATAATAAGAGGACTTGCTTGTGCACAAACGCCTAAACACCCGGTTTATGAGCGGATTCCTCGTTTTCTTTCCCCAATATTCCTACTAGAAACCGGGTGTTTTCCGTAAGTCCTAAATAAAATAGCTGCCAACATTTTTTGTGAATAAAACAGGAACTGGGAAATAATCAATGAACAATCAGCAACCAGGGACGCCGTTAGGAAACATTTTAGTAGTAGACGATACAGCAGAAAACCTGCGTCTGTTGTCTACGATGTTGACTCAGAGGGGATACACCCCCCGCTGCGTGATTAACGGAAAAATGGCTTTGAGAGCCTGCAATTCTAATCCACCAGATTTGATTTTGCTCGACATAATGATGCCGGAAATGAACGGTTATGAAGTTTGTCAGCACTTGAAACTAGAGCCTAAAACTCGCGAAATCCCGGTAATTTTTATCAGCGCTAAAGATGAAGTTTTCGACAAAGTAAACGCATTTGCTGTGGGAGCTGTTGACTATATCAGCAAGCCATTTCAGTTTGAAGAAGTGCTCGCCCGCATCGAAAGTCACCTTAGCCTGCGGAATTTACAAAAGCAGCTAAAAGAACAAAATATGCTGCTGCAAGAAGAAATCACGAGCCGCTTAGCCGTCGAAAAAACTCTTCAGGAAAAAAACCAAATCTTGCAACAAGAAATCAGCACCCGTCGCGCTGTTGAAAAAGCTCTGCAAGAGCAAAATTTGGTACTCCAACAAGAGATATCCCACCGCCAGCGCGCCGAATCTGCTCTATTAAAATCTAACCAAGAATTGGCGCGTTCAAATGCAGAACTAGAACAATTTGCTTATGTGGCTTCTCATGACTTGCAAGCACCTTTAGCAACCATTGCCAGTTACGCTCAACTTTTAGAAAAACGCTACAAAGACCAACTCGACAGCCAAGGTAGTAAGTTTATCGGCAATATCGTTCAGGGCTGCACCAGAATGCAAACTTTAATTGACGATTTACTCGAATATTCGCGCGTTGGCCGGAGTCGGAAACCTTTTCAAATGACAGATTGTAATCACGCAGTCGAGCAAGCACTCGCGAACTTGCAAGGGGCGATCCGCGAGACTAAAGCCGTTGTCACCTACAGCGAATTACCCTGGGTAATGGGGGATATTTCTCAACTCGTACAGCTATTTCAAAATTTAGTCAGCAATGCGATTAAATATCGCCACGATGCACCGCCTGTGGTTCATATTGCCGCTTGTAAACAGGAGGAAAACTGGTTAATTTCTGTCTCTGATAATGGAATTGGGATTGCTCCCCAGCATCAAAAACGCATCTTTCAAATTTTCCAGCGCTTGCACACTCAAAGAGAATATTCTGGGACAGGTATTGGTTTAGCAATTTGTCAAAAAATTGTGGAACTTCACGGCGGATGTATCTGGGTAAAATCGGAACCGGAGCAAGGTTCAACTTTTTACTTTACTCTCGCTTAATAGAGACATAACTTCGGCCACAGTTATAATCTATAAGGGAGGTAAAATTAATTACTTTCTATATTCTAAATCCTAACCTAGAAGATATAATCTAGAAGGTAATACTATTGAATATGGCCGATGAAAGCAGTAAAGAATTGGGAAGGAATGTGACTATCGGGGTGGGGAGATGGGCTATAGTTGCATTTTTTTAAACTGGTATAAATGCCCAGTTATAATAAAAATTATTTTCCGTTGACAGTCTAGTTGGTGCGTGATATAATTTTAATTATTAAACAAAATTTTTGTAGCGCTTGCTTACCCTCCCCAATCTGACGGTCAATGTATATGTACGTGCAATTGAATGACTGCCTTGAAAATAAAAGGTAAAATTCAAGTTAGTTTAACATTTTTTTGATTAATAAATATTATGAAAGCAGTTTTTAACTTAGCTTTGCCTCCTATCTGCTTTAAAGTTCTGTTAGTAGAAGACAACCCTCATGAAGCGGAGCTGATTGAAGATTTGCTGTCAGAAATTGGCGGCGCGCAGCGTATAGTGCTGACGAAAGTAGAGCGTCTCAGCGAAGCGCAGCAGCGATTGAATCAAGAAACTTTTGACATAATTTTATTAGACCTTTCATTGCCAGATAGTCTGGGAATCGAGACGGTGGCTCGGGTACAAGAGTACGGGGTAAATGTGCCGATCGTAGTTCTGACCGCCCAAAACGACGAAGAACTTGCCCTGCGGTTGATTGCGGTCGGCGTACAGGATTATTTGGTAAAAAGAAAAATCGACAGCGAACTGTTAATTCGATCGCTCCGTTACGCCATAGAACGCCAGAACAGTCAAGATGCTTTGCGAAAAAGTGAAGAAAAATATCGCTCGGTGGTGGAAAATTCCCTGATCGGCATTGCCATCATCGCTCCAATTATTGACAGCGAAATTCCTCTAAATTGCCACTGGATAGAAGTTAACGATGCCCTGTGCAATTTGCTGGGCTATGAGCGCTACGAACTCGTGCAAAAGAATTGGCTAGAGTTGACTCATCCAGAAGATTTGGAGGCGAATTGTGAAAATTTTTCTCAGATGTTAGCAGGTAGGCTCGACGGTTACATCTTAGACAAAAGGTGGCTCAGAAAAAACGGCGGAATAGTTCACACGCGAGTTTCCCGGCGCTGCATCCGTCGCCTGGACGGGTCTATCGACCGGATAATCGAAGTAGTGTTGGACGTGAGCGATCGTTACCGCTACGAAGCCAAACTGAAAGCGTCAGAAGAATTTTTAAACCACACCATAAATGCTACGCCAGACCCAATTTTTGTCAAAGACGAGCAACACCGCTGGATGATATTAAATGATGCTTTTTGTCAGTTGGTCGGCAAATCGCGACAAGAACTGATGGGCCAATCAGATTATGACTTTTTCCCCCAATCAGAAGCTGCTGTTTTTTGGACAAAAGATGAAGAAGTATTGACAACGGGTGTCTGCTTGGAAACCGAAGAAAAATTTACAGACTCTGCCGGGAAAGAACACATAATTTCTACAAAAAAAAGCGTCTTCCAAATAGCAGATGGTAGTAAAGTAATAGTGGGTACAATTAGAGATTTTACCGCATATAGGCAGCAACAAAAAGCCCTGGAACAAAGCGAAGCTCGCTTTCAAAAATTGGTAGCTAATCTGCCGGGAATAATTTATCAATTACGAATGTCAGCCACTGGAAAAATGTCTTTCCCCTACATCTCTTCAGGCAGCCGGCAACTCTACGAATTAGAGGCAGAAGCAATAGAGCAAAATGCGGAACTGATTTCCAGCGGAATTCACCCAGACGATCTCTTAGATTTAAAAGCATCGATCGCAATTTCAGCCACTACGCTGGAACCTTGGCAGCAGCAGTGGCGGCAGACTTTACCATCTGGAAAAGTTAAGTGGCTGCAAGGAGCTGCGAGACCAGAAAGGCTCACTAATGAGAGCAAATCTGGCAACGAAGGCGATATTCTCTGGGACGGTTTAGTGATGGATATCACTGAATTAAAGCAGGCACAAACAGAGCGAGATCGTTTTTTTACCATCTCCTTAGACTTGCTTTGTATTGTAGGTTTTGACGGTCATTTTAAACGTTTAAACCCAGCTTGGTCAACAGCTTTAGGCTACAGTATTAGTGAATTGTTTGCCAAGCCAATGATCGAATTTGTTCATCCAGACGATCGAAAAGTCACGGCAGCCGAAGGAGCAAAACTAATCGCGGGTAAGTCCAGTATCTCCTTTGAAAACCGCTACATCTGCAAAGATGGTTCTTACAAATGCTTCCTGTGGACATCATCGCCATTTAGTGAAGAAGGTTTAATCTACTCAGTCGGTCACGACATTACCTATCGCAAACAAGCAGAGTCCCAACTCCAGCGACAAGCAGTAGCAATGGCCGCTGCTTATGACGGAATCGCCATTTTTAATAATAATAAAGAATGTATTTATTCCAACGACGCTTATCTCAAGATGTACGGCTTGGCTAGCCCTAGCGAACTGTATGGGAAGAAATGGCAAATGCTCTACAGCAAAGCAGAAAATTTATTTTTTGAAATCCAAATAATGCCGATGCTCCTGCAAAAAGGGTACTGCAATATAGAAGCGATCGGTCAGCGTCGGGACGGTACTAAGTTCCCGCAAGAATTGTCACTGACCATGCTTGCCGGTGGCGAAATTATTTCTATAGTCCGAGATATAACTAATAGAAAACAGGTAGAGTCAGCCCTGCGATCGAGCCAGCGCCGCTACCAAACTTTAGCCGAAGCATCGCCAGTTTGTATATTCCATACCGACACCTTGGGAAATTGCCTTTATGTGAATAAACGGTGGAGCGAAATTACGGGATTAAACGCAGAATTAGCAGCAGAAATTGGCTGGATGAATGCCATATATCCCGATGATGTCGAGCGGGTAAAAAATGAATGGCATCGAGCAATTAGTGAGAAAATTCCTTTTAAATCAGAATACCGCTTTCAGCGTCCAGACGGTCGGGTAATTTGGGTGATCGGTCAGGCAATTGCAGAAATCGGAGACAAGCAGGAGATTAAAGGCTATATTGGCACTATTACTGATATTAGCGATCGCAAACAAGCAGAATTAGATTTGCTGCGAGTTACTCAAGCGGTGGAAAGCACCAGCGATGCGATCGGCATTGCTGACTTGACAGGGCGATCGCTCTACCACAATCAAGCCTTTGTTCAAAAGTACGGCTACACCGCAGAAGAACTAAACACAGCAGGCGGATTAACAGCAATTTACCCTCAAACTAAAGTGCTGCTAGAAATGTTTAAAACGATCCGTAAAGGCAAATCTTGGCAAGGCGAACTCAAAATCAACACTAAAAACAACGAACTGGTAACAACTTTATTTCGCGCCGACGGCATTAAAGATGAAACTGGTCATTTAATCGGGTTAGTGGGAGTAATTACCGACATCAGCGAACGCAAGCAAGCTGAGATGGCGCTGCTGCACCAATTAAGGCGAGAGCGGCTGGTAGTTGCCATGCTCGATCGCATTCGCTCCTCCCTCAATTTAGAAGAAATCCTCACCGCTGCTGTCGAACAAGTGCGGCAATTTTTGCAAACAGACCGCACAGTTATTTACCGCTTTAATCCAGACTGGAGCGGCGTTGTAGTTGTGGAATCCGTGGCACATAATCGAATTTCGATGCGAGATTTTAACAATCTTGACGGCTGTTTTAGAGAAAGATTTGTTGAGATTTACCAGCAAGGCTGTATTCGTGCTATAGAAGATATTTACGCTAAAAATATGACCGAATGTCACATTAAATTCCTCGAACAATTAGAAGTTAAAGCTAACTTAATAGTGCCGATTCTACAAGCACGAGAAAGCATTTCCCAAGTGCAACCGACGGCAGAAAATCAGCTCTGGGGACTCCTGATCGCCCACGATTGCAGTGGCCCCCGTTCCTGGGATTCCTCAGAAATAGAATCCCTCCGACAATTGTGCGTGCAATTGGCGATCGCGATCCAGCAATCCACGCTATTTCAACAAGCACAAACCGAAATTGCTGATCGCAAACTTGCAGAATCTGCCCTCCAACAAGCTGCATTAGCTGCTGAAAGCGCCAACCGCGCCAAAAGCGAATTTCTTGCGAATATGAGCCACGAACTACGCACGCCTTTAAACGGCGTTTTAGGTTACACTCAAATCCTCAAAACCGACAAAGACTTAAGCTCTGATCACCAAGAAAGTCTCAGCAATATTCAACAGTGCGGTCAACACCTGCTGATGTTAATCGACGATGTTTTAGATCTTTCCAAAATTGAAGCTAGAAAAATGGAACTCTACCCGGAAGAGTTAAATTTTATAAATTTCATGAAAAACATTGCTGATCTCTTTCAGATGCGGGCCTCTCAAAAAGAAATTTCCTTCAATTACGAACAAGTATCTCCCCTGCCTAGCTGCGTTCGTGTCGATCCAAAAAGACTGCGCCAAATTCTCATAAATTTACTCAGCAATGCCGTTAAATTTACTAACAGCGGCGGTGTGACTTTCAAAGTCGGCTATGTCGGCACAGGGGCCTGGAATCGAGGGCAAGAAGAAAATTATGAGTTCTCGACTTTGAGTTCGGAACTGAAAGAAAATTATATGCGCTTCGCCCACAATCCGATCGCAGCCAAACACGCTTTAAAAATCCGCTTTCAAGTCGAGGATACCGGCACGGGAATAGACCAAAGCAAGTTAGAAGAAATATTTTTTCCATTCCACCAAGTAGGAGGCAATACCTTTGTTGAAGGTACAGGTCTCGGACTCTCGATTACCCAGAAATTAGCGAAACTAATGGGTACCGAAGTTCGCGTCCACAGCACTTTAGGAAAAGGCAGCACTTTTTGGGTAGATATAGAATTGCCAGCAGCTAAACGGTACTTGGAGGTGTCTCCTTTGCAGGAAAAACGCTGGCTTGTCGGTTTTATCGGCAACAAGCGGAAAGTGCTAATCGTGGATGACAATCAACAGAATCGCGATTTGTTGTGCAGGCTGCTGCTGCGTTTGGGGTTTGAGGTTGCAGAGGCCCAAAACGGTCAAGAATGCCTCTGCAAAACAGTTGAATTTCAACCAGATGTCATTTTAATGGACTTGCGGATGCCTGTAATGGATGGCTTAGAAACGGCAAGAAGACTGCGGCAGTTGCCGGAAGTAAAAGATGTTGTGTTAATCGCTATGTCAGCTAGCGTTTTCGAGGCTACGCAGCAAGATAGCATCCTCGCAGGGTACGATGCTTTTCTTCCCAAACCGATCGAAGCAAATCACTTTTTGGAACAGTTGCGCGTGCGTTTGGGACTAGAATGGATTTATGGGGAATCTTCGGAAAACAAAAAGCGCAAACCTCCCAGTTTGTCACCAGCCTCTGATTTTCCTGCTTATTCTTCTCTGTTACCTGCGGCTTCTGAGTCGGTAGTAAAACTTTTGAAACTCGCAGCTATGGGCGACATTGAAGAAATTTTTGATGAGAGTGCTAAGCTGGAGAGTTTAGAACCTAATTTAATGCCGTTTGTCTCGAAGCTGCGCCAACTTGCTAAGGGATTTCAGCTCAAACAAATTCGGAATACTTTAAAGCAATATATCGATGGTCAGTAGTCAGTGGTCAGTAGTCAGTGGTCAGTGGTCAGTGGTCAGTGGTCAGTAGTGATATCATGTGCGATCGCTCGATCGGACATGATATCACTCTAATAGCCAACCCAATAAATCTCCTACTGTCAGTTGCAATTCCCTGGAAAAAGATGGCATGGGCAATAACTGTTCCGGTTCGTCAAACACCTCCGTGGATTGAGTCGGCCGATATACAAAAACCGATCGCTCCTCTGGATCGATTAACCAACCCATTTGAGTTCCATGTTTGAGACAATATAAAATATTTTTAGTAACTTTAGTTTGGCTTTGGTCGGGGGAGAGGATTTCAATTGTCCAATCCGGGGCGATCGCAAACACATTTGCCACACCACCATTTTCTTTACGGGGAATGCGCTCCCAAGTGAATACAGTCACGTCGGGAACGATCGCTCGACCGCCAAAAATGCACCGTAGTTCTGGAAATGCTCGCGCCACCTTTTGAGGTTTAAGAGCAGTATTAGCAGCGCTTGTCAACTCGCCTTGAATGACACTATGTTCTCCTTGAGCCATTGGTTTTTGAATGATTTCACCGTCAATGTACTCGCTGGCTGGTTTGGTTTCTGGCAACTTCAGAAACTCTTGGAGTGTCAAAGATTTTGGCAGGGTTTGTACCATCCAATTTTACCTATAAAATAGGAGTTTCATCTGCTATTTTACCAAAAAGTCCCCGACTCGTGCGGGTCTACTTACTTCATTTTTTCCGCTATATAGTAGTTCTCAAAAAAGTGAGGTATGCCCAATGCCCCATGCCCCATGCCCAATGCCCCATGCCCCATGCCCCATACCCCATGCCCGATGCCCAATGCCCGATAATATGAGAGACAGTTTTTGAGAGAGTTGGGATTGAAATTACTTTGCCTCAGTAACGGCCACGGAGAAGACGCGATCGCCCTTCGCATCTTGCAGGAACTGCAACAGCACCCGCATCCGCCAGAATTAGCCGTGTTTCCGCTAGTGGGTGAAGGGCAAGCTTTCGCTCAACTAGAAAACGCCCGCATCATCGGCCCGGTGCAGCGGATGCCTTCGGGCGGCTTTATTTACATGGACGGGAGGGAATTTTTGCGCGATGTCAAAGGCGGCCTGCTGCAGTTGACAATCGCTCAGTTTAAAGCCATCCGCGCTTGGGTGCGGACCCAACAACAGTCTGGGAATCAAGACGGCGTTATTTTAGCCTGCGGGGATATTGTACCGCTGCTGTTTGCTTGGCTCAGTGGCGCGCCCTATGCCTTTGTCGGTACTGCCAAGTCCGAGTATTATTTGCGGGACGAGGACGGGCCTCTGGCTCGCAAATCCAGGGTCTTTGGTGGGTGGAATTGGTCGCGATCGGTTTATTTGCCTTGGGAGCGCTGGTTGATGACTCGATCGCGCTGTCGGGCCGTTTTTGCCAGGGACGCGCTGACCGCCGAGACTTTACAAAAGCTGGGAATTCCCGCTTACAATCTCGGAAACCCGATGATGGACGGACTCGAACCGGAAAACCCCGCCGGTTTTTACGGCCCTGACGCAGAGTTTCGGGAAATCGAGCGATCGCTTATCATCACCTTACTCCCCGGTTCTAGAGCGCCGGAAGCCTATGCTAATTGGCTGCTAATAGTAGAGGCTGTAGCCGGAATTTTATCGCTGTTTGCCGATCGCAAATTGTTATTTTTCGGAGCCATTTCTCCCCAGTTAAACTTAGAAGCTTTGCGACCTAGTTTAGAATTTTTCGGCTGGCGACAAGACGGCGAAATTAGAACGCAGCGGCGAGAAGGAAGTATTTTGCGACCTCCCGTTTCTAGCGCTCAAGAAATGCAGCAAGAATCTCCTAATTTACTATTGCCCATGACATTTGTGCAGAGAAACGCCACGATGATTTTGACTCAGCAAAGTTTTAACGATTGTTTGTACGAAGCCGATTTAGCAATAGCAATGGCAGGAACGGCTACAGAACAATTTGTAGGTTTAGGAAAACCCGCGATCGCCATTCCCGGAAACGGCCCGCAATTTACTTTCGCTTTTGCAGAAGCTCAAAGTCGCCTGTTAGGCCCGTCATTAATTTTAGTCAAACATCCCGCCGAAGTTGCCGGCGCCGTGCAGTCTTTGCTCCGCGACCCCGACAGGTTGCAGCTAATCGCTGAAAATGGCTGGCGTCGCATGGGAGAACCTGGTGCAGCAGCCAGAATTGCCGAATGTTTAATTCAGCGGTTCGGCGGTGAATGCAGCAATTCTCAATTGCCTGCAATAGACTAGGGACAAAACAATGTTTTGTCCCTACCAAATATCTTTAATTCTACTTTTTAAACAAAAATCTCGTTGGCTAACTACTAACTTCCGTTGTCTGTTGTCTGTAGTGAGGAATGCAAGTCCTCTGATTTTTATGAGGACTTGCATTCCGATGCTGCAAACCAATTTTATTGTGGTTGTTCGAGTAGGTGTGCAGGGCCGCGCACCTTACTAATAAGCTGTTGCGGCATTGAAATTGTATGTCAAAAAAAATCCAAGTCTTGTGGGGTGGGCGTCCCGCCCGCCCTGAATATACAATTTAAATGCGCGACAGCTTACACCACTGGCAGAAAAATTTAATTCGCCGTTTTTTCCGAAGATGGAACCCAGAAATTAGCTTGAGGAATTTTAAAATCCGACTTAACCAACACTCCCGGTTCTCGCTGCACAGGCAGCACATCTAAAGTATCCGTTTGCGCGCAATATTTTAAATCTTCAATAACACCTAAACCGAGGAGGCGCTGACCGTGGCTGGCCCTTTCCAATAATTCGTGCAACCTATCTTGCCACTGCAAATAAAGAGCAATAGCCCCAAATACTTCATCGTTACCAGCAAAATCGCTCGCAGGAATACCGCTTTCTGCCAGGAGACTTTGGGCGATCGCACCAGCACAAACCGTATCTTCCAACGAATAACTCCCTTCCCAACCAGAACCCACAATCCAAATAGTTTCCGGCTGTTTATTTAACAAAAACTGCACCACTGATTTGCGGTTAATCAAAGCCGCCGTTAACACAGTTGCAGCAGCTTGCACTCGTTCCAGAGCGCGGGTACCGTTAGTTGTGCTGATAAAAATTCGCTTCCCCGTCACCTTTTCTGGCGTGCAGTCCAGCGGAGAATTCCCCATGTCAAATCCGTCAACTTTGCCGCCGCCACGCTCTCCAGCGCGAATCCGCTTATCTGCAGGCCATTTTTCGCTCTCGGCCATTAGCTTATCTAAGTCGCTGAAAACTTGGACAGCTTCCGCCCCATTATTCAGGGCCGTTGCCATTGTCGTAGTCGCGCGCAGCACATCAACTGCGATCGCGCAAGCCGGCATTTTGTCGCCTGGCGTAAGTTCCGGGGTATGGTAAATAAAAAGCTTCACTTTTGGGCAACCTGCGATAAATCCTCATCAGTCATAATAATAGAATTTGTACCCTGAGCGTAGTCGAAGGGCTTTCTTCCTTCTTCCTTCTTCCTTCTTCCTTCTTCCTTCTTCCTTCTTCTTTCTTCCTTCACCTATATGTCAAAACAGCTAAATTCAAACCCCGCCCACGCCGCCATTACCGCACCAATTGGACTTTTGGCAGGTTTCACCTATCCTTTGCGAGCTTTCACGCTGATTTTGCAAACTCCCAAGCTGTGGACTTATGTATTAGTTCCCGTGGTACTAAATTTTATAATTGGTGTCGGTCTTTATTTAAGCTTGCTATTTCCCAGTTTGGCAGGGATAGACGTTTTAGTTGCCGATTTGTCCGTCCGATTTAATGCTCTAATTGCGAGTTTTCCCGCTTGGCTGAGCTTTCTGGGCGTGTTAACAGTTGCTTTCGGCTGGCTGCTGCGCGTACTCCTAGTGTCAGGACTTTTGCTAATAATTGGATTTTTGTTAGTGCAGTTTGGCGTGATTTTAGGTTCGCCCTGGTACGGCAAACTTTCCGAACAATTGGAACTGCTGCGGAACGGTCAATTGCCCGCAGAAGCACCAATGAATTTGGCGAGTAGTTTTGGGGATATTCAAAGGGCGATCGCCTTTGAACTGCGAAAACTACAAATTTTGTTGAGCGTCGGTATACCGCTGCTGCTACTAAATTTTATTCCAGGAGTCGGCTCTATTCTTAGCAGTTTGGGTGGCGTAGCTTTGGGCGCGACTATTGTCTGTTTGGACTTTTTAGATGCACCTTTGGAGAGGCGCAGGCGACCTTTTCAGGAGAAACTGGAGATAATTTGGGCTAGTTTGCCTGCCAGTGGGAGTTTTGGTGTGGTTTGTTTGGGTTTGGTGAGCATTCCGCTGTTGAATCTGTTGGCGATTCCGCTGTGCGTGACGGCGGGAACTTTGTTTTTTTGCGATCGCATTTGGCCGGCGCGCTTTGCCCCAGAAGAAAGAAAGAGCGATCGAGAAACTAACATTACAACTTAAAAACTAGGGAGATGCTTCTTCCTTCGGCTGACTCTGGGAGTTAAGGCCCAAAAACGGGCTTAAAAACAGCCAGCTAATGAAGAAAAATGATGCTGTAAATAGCTGGACAATATCGATCGCCGACAAATATCCGTCAGATAATAGTGCAATAGTTCTATCTGTCAGCCCGAATATCCAAGAGAGAATCCCAAACAGCCAAATGCCTTTTTGGAGCATGGGCAAAAATGCTGAAACTTCGGAGTTTTGCTGCTTGTTCATTGATTTAGCCCTTGTTTGCGAAAAGTCTGATTAACCGGGGCACCCCAAGGGCTTAAGGATTTTTGGTGTCTCCTCGGATTCCCTTTGTTATCTATATGTTAAGAAATATTTCCCGATATGACAACGCGCCCTGAGAGGGATTCCCGCATCTATCTCAAGAGGTAGTTGGAGCGCTGACAAAGAGTTATATTTGCTACACTTTGGCAGCGACGCTAGAGATTTTGCCGATTTTTTGAGAGATAAATTGCTGACCACGGGTAGCGGCGGGATCTCTTGGCACAAAAAAAAGCTTGTAATTTATATTGAATTATGCAATACTACAGAATGAACAAGTCTGGTTAAAGAACGATCGTGAAGTTTGTACTGAGGAGGGAGAGTTATCAAAGCCCTAAAAGCCACAGGACAAACCATTTGATTATCAAAATCAACCGGACTTGATGTGAGTTCAGCGTCAATAAAATCGAACAATGGCACGCTTAAATCAGATTATTGCGATCGAAAAAGGCATCAAAAGCCGCTCGGTTCAAGAACTGGCAGAAGCTCAAAAAGCTCTCCAGAAGCCCGCTGTGCTTTCTGGAATCTCCCGCACTTACCGTCCCAAAGACGAAGAAGGCGAACAACTGCCGCCAGAGTCTAAAAAAGTTGAAGTCAAAGCCGAAGAGATTATCCGCAAAACGACTGAAGTTTTGACCAAACTCTTCGACGTAACCGCAACCAAAGATTGGACAAATTGTAGCGCCCGCGCAGACGTAACTGTAGATGGAAACGTGCTTTTGAGCCAAGTTCCCGTCAGCTATTTGCTATTGATTGAAAAGCAGTTAGCAGATTTGCAAGCATTCATCAAAAAACTTCCAGTCTTAGATGCTTCCGAGACTTGGAACTTCGATGCTTCGGCAGATTGCTGGGCCACAGAACCGGTGCAAACTCTCAAGACTTTTAAAACTCCGCGCAATCACGTTAAAGCTGAAGCTACCGAACACCATCCGGCTCAAGTCGATGTTTATTACGAAGATATTACGATCGGCTATTGGCGGACTGTCAAGTTTTCTGGAGCTTTGCCAGCGCGGCGGATCAATGAGTTGCTGCAAAGGGTGGAAATCTTGCAGCAAGCTGTTATGTTCGCCCGCGAAGAAGCTAACAATTCTGAAGTTGAGGAACAGAGAGTGGGAGAGCGAATTTTTCAGTTTATTTTTCGCTGATTGCTTGCTTTTTTGATAGTTATGGTTTAAGATATAAACAGAGTACAAGTTTAAACTCAAACTTCAACTTAAACCGTACAAATGTGACAGTGCAGGTTCGACTCCTGTCCCTCCTACCCAAAATAGAGCGCAAAATAGGGGGGTAGCCCAATTGGCAGAGGCAGCATTGCGTACAAATTCAACAGCAAGCTATTACTCTAAACTCAGCATTCACCGCCGATCGCTAAAACGAATGTCAGGAAAATCACATCATCGAGGTTGCTGGCTCATATCCAGCCCCCTCTACCAAACGCAGGGGGGTAGCTCAATCGGTAGAGCGCGATGCTATTAATCTTAAATCCTTGACTTAAATGTGATAGCGTGCCCAAATGGGCGGTAAATAGAAACCCAGTAGTAAGGTCAGAACTACTGGGTTTTATGCTAATTTATCAATCAAAGTGATCCGACTTCCCCAAAAAAGAATGCAAAAGCAAGCTCTAAACCGATACAGCGTCAGTCATTGCCAATCTAAAATCTAAAATCTAAAATCTAAAATGGTATGATTTATTGCATCAATCCTCAATGCGAACAACGCGAAAATCCTGCTGCTGCTCAAAATTGTCAGGCTTGTGGCACGGATTTGTTAATTGGCGATCGCTATCGTATCCTTAAACCAGTGCGATCGCCCAATCCCGCACGCCCCACAGACATCTTTGAAGTCGAAGATTTGGGAACCGGGGAAAACGAATGGGGCACTGTCAAAATTTTAAAAGTCTTGAAACACACCCACAATCCCGATTTAGTTCGCGTGTTCAAGCAAGAAGCGCGAGTTTTGATTTGGCTGGCCGGAAAGGGCTCAGTTCCCCAAGTCGAACCTGACGGTTATTTCCCAATTAAACTCCCTAATAATTTCCAGAAATTGTCTTGTTTGGTGATGGAAAAAATTACCGGAGAAAACTTAGCAGAATTCTTAAATAAAAACCAGCAGGTTTCTCAAAAACTAGCTCTTGATTGGCTGCAACAAATGACCAATATTTTGCAGGAAATCCACAAATATCATGTAGTGCATCGGGATATTAAGCCATCCAACCTGATGGTTGAAGCTAATGGAAAATTGAGATTAATTGACTTCGGCGCCGCCACAGAAGCAGATATAGATGCCGCACCCATAGGTTCTGCTGGATACGCCGCACCGGAACAAATTCTAGGTAAAGCAGGCGTGCGCTCGGACTTTTTTGCCCTAGGGCGTACTTTTGTACATTTATTAACAGGCATAGAGCCGATCGACTTTCCCGTTAATGAAAAAACTGGTAAAATTAATTGGAGGAACCAGGCTGTAGATATTGACCCGTTACTCCTAGAGTCGATCGACGAATTGATGGAACCGCTACCAGAAAACCGACCTGAAAATACCCAAGTTATTTTAGAAAAATTAAAAATTCACGACGCAGACCCCCTGCAAAAGGGGGACGCAACGTCGCTTCAATAAATCTCTTCCAACCGGCGAAAATCCCGCTCAACTTCCGCCCATAAAGCTCGATTGTGAGGGTCAGTTTTCACAGCCTTTTTCAAATATATTCTCGCCTTATCAACCTGCTTTTCTCCGATCAAATGCCGTCCCCAGCGCTGATAGGCGATCGCCTGCCACTGACGCACCTCCAAATCTTCGGGAACCCGCTGGGCCAAACCCTCAATCAAGGCGATCGCCCGCGGGAACCTCTGATATTTCAGCAACTGCTGCAACTCAAAATAAGCATCTTGCTTTAACTTTTGTTCTACCGCCGACAGATCCGTATGAGATTGAACCGCAGCCTCTTTTCGAGTCACCTTAACTGCCTGCGGTTGAGCTTTCACCCCCTGATCCGGCGGTGTCGAAGTAGGCGGCACAGTTGAATTGGCAACTTTCGACTCCGCAACATCGGGGGGGGCAACATTCACCAGGAACTTATAAGCCTCAGTAATAGCAATAAACTTATTTTTAGCCTGTTCGTTTCCCGGATTCACATCGGGGTGATACTGTCTCGCTAACTTCCGATAAGAGGTCTTAACTTGCGATAAACTCGCACCTGACCTCAGTCCTAACTGTCGGTAATAATCTGCAATATCCATCTAGCATGAATGAGCGTTTATAATACCATTAAATATGGCAGAATCCTTAAATGTAAAGATTCTGCCAAAATTTACTGCGAACTAGGTTGTAGTGCGAGGGTTGCCCACACTACTGAGGCAAAAAAATAGCTTACGGACGATCTTCGATCACTCTGTCAATCAAGCCGTATTCTCTAGCTTCCTCAGCGGACATGAAATAGTCGCGATCCATGTCCTTCTCGATTTTCTCGATCGGCTTGCCAGTATTCTTAGCATAGATATTATTGAGTTCGTGGCGCAGCCGCAGAATCTCTTTCGCCTCAATCTGAATATCCGTTGCTTGTCCCCGCGTGCCCCCAGAAGGCTGGTGAATCATGATTCGCGAGTGAGGCAAAGCTAACCGTTTTCCTTTCGCACCGGCAGCTAACAGGAAAGAACCCATCGAAGCAGCCAAGCCTACACAAATCGTCACCACGTCCGATTTAATGTGCTGCATGGTATCAAAAATAGCCATGCCTGCCGACACCATCCCGCCTGGGGAATTGATGTACAAAATAATATCCTTACCTGAATCTTCCGAATCAAGATAGAGCATCACAGCGATGATTTGATTGGCAATTTCATCGTCAATGTCCCTGCCCAAGAAAATAATTCGTTCCCGGTAGAGGCGATCGTAGATATTAATCCACTGAGTATCATAACCACCCGGCATTTTGTAGGGAACTTTTGGCACACCTATAGGCATAATTCGGAACTCCGTTTAGTTGGTAATTGGTGATCGGGCAATTGGTTATGGTTTATTAGTTATTTGTTACTTGTTATTTCAGGTTTTTTATTTTGTGGTTATAATGACCAATAAACAATAACCAATAACTAATAACTAATAACTAATACCCCCTAACCGAATTAGATGACTCCTGCAGGCAGCGGTTTCGGCAATTCTTCCGAACTTTCAAGAACGCGATCGATCAAACCGTATTCTTTCGCTTCATAAGGCGTCATGTACAGCAACCGATCCATATCTTTAGTAATCTTTTCGATCGGTTGGCCAGTACAGCTTGCAAAAATATCAAGCATTGTCGCTTTATTTGCCAGCACTTCCTTAGCCCGAATTTGAATGTCGCTTGCTTGACCCCGCGTGTAAGCCTTGGGTTGATGCAACACAATCGAAGCGTGGGGCAAACTCGCCCGAAAGCCTTTTGTACCGGCCGCTAACAGCATCGCAGACATCCCCATTGCCGAACCGAGGCAAATAGTGTGCACAGGCGGCTTAATGTACCTGATCGTATCGCAGATAGCGAAGGCTTCTGTTTCAAAGCCGACGGGTTCGCCACTGTAACCAGAAGTGCCGGTCGAGTTGATGTAGATTTTGATCGGCTTATCCGGGTCTTCGTACTGCAAGAACAACAGTTCAGCGATAATCAGTTCTGTTACCGCAGGCACCAGAGGCATCCCCAGATAAACGATCCGCTCCTTCAGCAACAGGGATGGCAAATCGGGAGGTGGCGTCCGAGAGTTCCCTTCCCCGTAGTATGGCGATTGCACAGCTTTAATTGGTGTGTTCATATAACCGAAATGTTGCCTGAACTGATGGAGCTATTCTTAAAGAAATAGTAACGCAATCTTTAGGTATCCCGCATGAAAGTTAGTTTGCTCCCGGTTTTAAACGACCCTAACCTTGACGCTGCTGCGCCCTCGACGCAGCGCCAGCTAGCTATTTCAGTGTCGGCGACGGCAAGCTCGATCGACTCCAGCGTACCCTTAAACCTGTGCCTGATTCTCGACCACAGCGGTTCGATGGGTGGACGCCCCTTGGAAACCGTCAAACAAGCCGCCGGACGGTTGCTAGACAGGTTGAAGCCCGGGGATCGCTTTTGCGCGGTGGCTTTCGACCACAAAGCCAAAGTCCTCGTCCCCAATCAAATTGTGGGAGACCCCAGTAGCATTAAACGGCAAATTGAGCAATTGCGCCCGGCCGGTGGCACAGCAATTGATGAGGGCATTAAGTTAGGTATTGAAGAGTTGGGCAAAGGCAAAAAAGAAGCTATATCTCAGGCGTTTCTGCTGACTGACGGCGAAAACGAACATGGCGACGACAGCCGTTGTTTGAAGTTGGCGAAACTGGCCGCCGAGTATAATATGACTTTAAATTCTCTGGGATTTGGCGATAACTGGAACCAGGATATTTTGGAAAAGATTGCTGATGCAGGCGGCGGTGCTCTGGCTCACATTCAGCGTCCTGAAGATGCGGTTGACGAGTTTGGTAAACTGTTTAGCCGCGTCCAAGGTGTAGGTTTGACTAATGCTTATTTGCTATTTTCCCTAATGCCAAAAGTGCGGTTAGCCGAACTCAAACCGATCGCCCAAGTTGCCCCGGATACGATCGAATTACCGGTACAGCAAGAGGGCGATCGTTTTATGGTACGCCTGGGAGATTTAATGAAGGATATAGAGCGAGTAGTTTTGGCTAATATTTATATTGGACAGTTGCCGGAAGGTACACAGGCGATCGGGCAATTGCAAATTCGCTACGACGATCCGACTGTCGGTCAAGGTTTGCTTTCCGATCCTGTTGCAGTTTCCGCTAATGTCCTGAAAGTTTATCAGCCGGCACTTAACCCGATGGTGCAGCAGCACATTTTAGCTTTGGCTAAATATCGCCAAACTCAACTCGCAGAAACGAGATTGCAACAGGGCGATCGAGCCGGCGCGGCGACAATGCTGCAAACTGCTGCGAAAACTGCTCTGCAAATGGGCGATAAAAGTGCCGCAACTGTGCTGCAAACTTCTGCTACTCGCTTGCAATCTGGTGAACAATTGAGTGAAGCCGATCGCAAGAAAACTCGGATTGCTTCTAAAACTATTTTGAAGTAATCGCGCGATTTGAAATTTTAAATAATTTTAAATTGGGCGATCGGACAATTTGGTGATGCGAAATCGCCTCTACAAAAACGAAACCCGCACCCAGGCGGGTTTCAATATTCTGAGTCTCGCCTGCAAAAGGCGAAAGTCAGTGTATGCCGATTGTTTCAAGCTGTGGATCGTGTAGAAGCTCGATCGTTTAGAATGTTTGTATCACCTCTCAACAGTGCTTGTAAGCTGTTGTGCATTTAATTTTTAGGTTGAGGGCGGGCAGGATGCCTACCCCATAAGAGGAAAAATTTATTTTAGTATGCAATTTAAATGCGGATTAGCTTATGAGCCAGACAATATCTGATAAAGTACGCTGGACTACCGCCGATTTAGAACTATTGCCCGATAACGGCGATCGTTACGAAATTATTGATGGAGAGTTATTTGTGACATGGGCAGCACACTGGAATCATCAAGAAGTTTGTGGTAACATTTGCATAGAGTTAAATAATTGGTCACAAAAAACAGGATTAGGAGAATCAGTAATTAGTCCAGGGGTGATTTTTACAGATGTAGATTGTGTTATTCCTGATGTGGTTGGGATTAGCAACGAACGCTTGGCTATCTTGCTAGACGAAGCGGGACATTTAACCGCCGCACCAGAGTTAATTGTTGAAGTGTTATCCCCCGGTGCAGACAATCAGACACGCGATCGAGACGTGAAACTCAGACTCTATTCGGTGCGACGAGTGCAGGAATACTGGGTTGTGAATTGGCAATTGCAGCAAATAGAAGTTTATCACAGGGAACAAGCAAGTTTAAGGCTCATTGCTACACTGTTGAGCAATGATGAACTAACTTCCCCTTTGTTGCCCGGTTTTAGTTGTTCGGTCGCTCAAATTTTTGCCTAAATTATGAAATCATCATTTTACAATTTAATTGCTACTCTAGTAATCTTTACTATCTTTGGTAATATATCCCCTGCTGTCTCTGCTAAATACTCAGCAATATTAATAGCTCAAAAAACGATTGTTCAAAATCCTGCTGAAGATTTATTCAAGAGTGCTTTAGCCAAATCAGAGGCAGGAGACATTCCAGGGGCGATCGCCGATTACACCGAAGCTATTCGCCTCAACCCCAACTACGCCAAAGCCTACAACAAACGCGGCATCATCCACGGCCGCAATCTCAAAGACTATCCAGCAGCTAAAGCAGATTTCGATCGCGCAATTGAAATTAACCCCAACTACGGCGACGCCTACTACAACCGCGCCAGAGTCCGCGAGTTCTTAGAAGACAAACCGGGGGCGCTCGCCGATTATCGTAAAGCAGCCGAACTCTATCAAAAAGACGGCAATACCAACGATTATCAAGATGCCATCAAGCATCTTGAAATGCTGCAAGAATAAATGGCTTTTGAAAACATAGTATAATATCCTGCGATCGGCGTTCATCCGCATTCATCTGCGGTTAAACACTCCAAATTAACTATTCAAAAAATGCCCGAAACTTCCACCGTCACCATCACCGTACCCGCCACAACCGCCAACCTAGGCCCCGGCTTTGACTGCATCGGCGCCGCTTTAAGCCTCTACAACCGCTTCCAATTCTCCCGACTCGAACCCTCAGCAACCGAGAAACTAAAAATTACCGTTACGGGCCAAGAAGCCGCCAAAGTCAAGACAGACGACAGCAATCTCGCTTATCTAGCCTTTGTCAAGTTATACGAATACCTGAACCAATCGCCGCCCCCTGTAGCGATACATATAGATATGCAAGTGCCGCTGGCTAGAGGTTTAGGAAGTTCCGCCACAGCTATTGTCGGTGGGTTAGTCGGTGCAAATGAGTTAGCCGGTGCGCCTTTGAGTCAAGTGGAAGTGATGCAATTGGCGATCGAACTTGAAGGACATCCCGACAACGTTGTCCCCGCTTTACTGGGAGGATGTCGCCTCGCTGCTAGCAATCCACCCCCCCAACCCCCCCTTAGTAAGGGGGGGCTAAGAGAAGAATTCCCCCTCCGTGAAGCGGGGCTAACAGAACAATCACCCTTAGATTTAGATGCGGAAATTCTACCATCACCCCCCCTTAGCAAGGGGGGGCAGGGGGGGGGTTCCTGGGAGATTTGCGATATTCCCTGGCATCCAAATATTGTGCTCGTGGTAGCCATTCCCGATTTTGAACTTTCTACAGCCGAAGCGCGCCAAGTTTTGCCCGCGGATTACAGCAGGGCTGACGCGATTTTTAATGCCGCACACCTCGGTTTGCTAGTGCGGGCTTTGGAAACTGGGAATGAAAACTGGCTGCGCTGCGCCCTCCAAGACAAAATTCACCAACCTTACCGGCAATCTCTGATTAAGGGATATGAAGCGGTGCAACAAGCCTCCGTGAATGCAGGGGCCTATGGAATGGTAATTAGCGGTGCCGGCCCAACGCTTTTGGCTTTAACGGATGCTACTAATGCTGATGCGGTTGTGAGGGAAATGGCTGCTGCTTGGATGGAATTTGGGGTAAAGGCAGATGTAAGGGCGATCGGCCTTGATACTCAGGGCGCGCAAGTCTCCCTTTAGTTATTCCAATCCTAGACACACAACATCTACATAACCGTGTTTTGTAGGGGCAATCTCTCGTGGTTGCCCCTCTCGATGGAATTATTCATATTTCTATTCTCTTTTCGGTAACTTCTGCCATTCCCTCTACAAAATTTTACCTGAAAAAAGTGCAGTCATTGTAGGGGCGGATTCACAAGAATTTCCGGCTACAACCAACCATTTCAAAAACCCGCCCCCACCAACGGTAAATACTGTTAATTAACTGTGACGCAGCGGAATCTCTATCTGAATTTTAGTGCCTTTACCCGGTTCGGAAAAACACTTGAACTCTCCTTTGTGCTGCTCTACAATTATCCGATAGCTGAGAGCAAGTCCCGATGATATGGGTGGTTCCGCAGGTTTTGCTCCCAAAAATGGATCGGAAATTTCGGCTGTGGTATCTTTGCTATGTGCGATGTCGTTATCAGCAATCTCAATCGCAATTCGCTGAGCATCTACCACCTGAGTGGTAATCAAAATCACAGGCTTAAATTTGATGGATTCCAACTCCTCTAACTCTTGAGCCGACTCTTCCAAAGCATCGATCGCGTGATTGATGATATTCAGAAAAGCTTGATTGAGCAGCCCTGCATAACACTCAATCTGTGGCAAATTGCCGAATTGTTTCATCACCTTGATGTCTCGCCTTCCCTCGCGAGCCGGCAAGCGGTGCTGCAACAACAACAGAGTATTTTCTAAACCGTCGGAAACATCAAATAACTGCCAGCCCGATCGATCGCTGCGGGAGAAATCCTGTAGCGACAAGATTATTTGACGGATGCGATCGCTCCCGGTACGCATGGAACTCACAATTTTTAATAAATCGTCGAGTACGAATTCCACATCCATATCTTGTTGTTTTTGCAGAATTTCCGCTCCGGGATTGACTAGATCTTTTTGATACAATCGCAGCAGTTCTATTAAATCGGTCGCGTAGCTTTGGACGTGAGTTAGATTGCTGTAAATAAAAGTAATTGGGTTGTTAATTTCGTGGGCTATCCCAGACACCAATTCGCCCAAACTAGACATTTTTTCAGTTTGCAGCATTCGATCGCGCGACAGTTGCAATTCTTGCTGGGTTAACTCCAACCGCGCCCTCAACTCGCGCGATCGCTTAGACGCGCGCACCCGCGCCAATAATTCCTGCTTAACAATCGGTTTAAACAGAAAATCGTCAAAGGGCGCATCCAATTCTTGGATTTCATCAAATTGCTCCGGTGTTGTCAGCAGAATAAAATAGGCTGTCGCCAATTCTCGTGAAGCGAAGCTATCCCGTAGGGAATCGGCTTTCACCAGCCGGCACACCTCCAAAAAGTTGATTTGAGGCGAAGTCCCGTCGCAAATTATCGCATCCGGGGACAATTCCCTCGCCAAGTCTAAACCCTCCTTGTCGTCGGAAACGACTCTCACCTGATGTCCCTCTTGGGTGAGTAACTCTTGCACAACTTCAAAAGTCACAGTATCCGCGATGATCGCCAGAATCTTTGCCATACTTCTACCACCTCCACAAATTACTTTTTAGGATACAACCGCCAGAATTGCGCTGACAGATTTAAAATTCCAAAATAGTTCAATTCCCTCAAAAAACAGTCCATCCCCGCTCCCTCAAAACCAAAAATAGCTCATACCATTTTAGATTTTATATTTTAGAGTAAAAAATTGGGAATGACTTACTGTATAATAGTTGGGAGCTTGCCTAAAGTTGCATATTTTTTGGGGACTGCTATCACGAGAAGGTATAATTTTAGACGGGTAATGCAAAAATGCAAATTTTCTCCTTCGTAATTAATGTTACATCAGAGCTTTCTGCCGAAAGACTGCTGAGGGCGATCGCAGATACTTTCTCAAATTGCGCCAGGAAACAATAAAAAACTTTAAAATCAATTAATAGTATCGTTAAATTCACCTTCTCGGTCAGCGCCTGAGAATGCCAATTACCAAAACCACCTCAACTTTGATTCAAGCCGAAACACTAGAACTATTAGAATGGCCGCGCCTGTGTCAGCACTTGGCTACCTTCGCGGCCACCAAACTCGGCGTCGCCGCCGCCCTCGACCTCGAAATCCCGACAACGATAGCTCAAACAGCAGAACTCCTAGCCCAAACTCAGGAAGCTTATCAGTTAGAGAGCCGCGCTGGCGGTGCTTTGAGTTTTGAAGGAATCCAAGACATCGGCACTTCTCTGCAGCGAGCAGAACTGCAAGGTTTGCTCAGCGGCGAAGAATTGCTGGCAATTGCTACTACCCTCGCCGGAGCAAGGCAATTGCGCCGGATAATTGACTCTCAGGCAGATGTGCCGACGCTCAAAGAACTGGCAGCCCAATTGCGGACTTATCCCGAACTAGAGCAAGAAATCCATCGCTGTATAGATGATCGCGCTCAAGTAGCAGACAGAGCAACTCCTAAGTTAGCAGGAATTAGAGTTCAAATGCGACAGTTGCGCGATCGCATTTATCAAATATTGCAGGGGATTTTGCAGCGCCAATCCAACGCGGTACAAGAACAGCTAATTACCCAAAGAAGCGGACGCTTTGTCATTCCCGTCAAAGCTCCCCAAAAAGATGCCATACCGGGCATCGTTCATGACTCCTCGGCCAGCGGTGCGACACTGTACGTAGAACCCCACAGCACAGTTAATCTTAACAACCAAATGCGGCAGTTGCTCAGGCAAGAACAAGCCGAAGAAGAAGCAGTCCGCCGCGCCCTAACGGAGCAAGTCGCAGCGGTAAAACCCGATTTAGACAGATTGGTGGTGGTAGTTACAACTTTAGATTTAGCGGCCGCTAAATCGCGTTATAGTTTTTGGTTGCAAGCAAATCCGCCGAAATTTATCGAATTGGGAGAGCCAGAATTAGCACCAAAAAATCCCGAAACAGAAGATGAGGAAAACTCAGAAAACAGTCAATTATTAATTCGCAACCTGCGATCGCAAATTACCCTGCGCCAGTTGCGCCATCCTTTATTAGTTTGGCAACAACAGCACGAGCAAGGCTTTCCAGTCGTGCCGGTCGATTTAACGATCGGGCCGCACATCCGCGTCGTCGCCATCACTGGCCCCAACACGGGCGGCAAAACTGTCACCCTCAAAACCTTGGGATTGGCAGCTTTAATGGCGAAAGCAGGAATGTTTGTTGCCGCCCGCGAACCCGTAGAATTGCCTTGGTTCGACAATATTTTGGCTGATATTGGTGACGAACAATCTTTGCAGCAAAGTTTGTCTACTTTCTCCGGCCATATCCGCCGCATCAGCCGCATTTTAGAAGTTTTACACAATAAATCGCAGGCTGAAGGGGAAGAAAAATCAAACCTTCCAATTACTAATTCCCAACAGCAAGACGAAGAAGTCATAGATACACAGAACACTGTTTCTGCTCTCCCAATTCTCAAACCTAAATTACAAATTCCCCAACCCCAAATCCCAATTACCAATTCCCAATTACCAATTCCCAAATCTTTAGTTTTGTTAGACGAAGTAGGAGCGGGAACAGACCCCTCAGAAGGCAGTGCATTGGCGATCGCCCTGTTGAAATACCTCGCCCAACATTCCCTATTAACAGTTGCAACTACCCACTTTGGCGAACTCAAAGCCCTCAAATATCAAGACTCCCGCTTTGAAAATGCCTCAGTAGAATTTGACGACAATTCCATGCAGCCAACCTATCGCTTGCTGTGGGGAATTCCCGGACGTTCCAACGCCCTCACCATTGCCAAAAGACTCGGTTTGCTAGCATCCATAGTCGATGAAGCTCAAACCTATGTCGGGGGAGCCTCTCAAGATGTCAATCAAGTGATTGCTGGACTCGAAGCACAGCGCCGGAAACAGGAAACCAAGGCCAGAGAAGCAACTCAACTGCTACACCAAACCGAAAAACTGCACAGAGAAGTTTCTCAAAAAGCAGCCGCTTTGCAAGAGCGGGAGCGAGAACTAAAAATAGCTCAGGAAGTGGCAGTAAATGAGGCGATCGGGTCGGCAAAATCAGAAATTGCTCAAATCATTCGGCGCTTGCAGTCGGGCAATCAAACGGCTCAAAATGCCCAACAAGCGACAGAAACCTTAAATCAAATTTCCCAAAAACATCTCCCCTCTCGACAGCAACCGGCTAAACCCAAACCGAGTTTTATGCCGAAAGTGGGCGATCGCATCCGCATTCCCAGCTTGGGCCAAACCGCCGAAGTCCTCAGCGGCCCAGACGCTAACGAAGAGTTGAGCGTTCGGTTTGGGATTATGAAAATGACTGTGAAACTGGGAGAAATTGAATCCCTAGACGGTCAAAAACCGGAAACTAAAGCTCAATTAGCCAAGGTAGCAGCCCAAGCCCAAGCACTCGCGGCGGCTAAAGCTAAGCAAGCAGCGGCGGAACCTGCAAAACCCAATCCCGAAATCGCCATTCGCACTGCTAATAATTCGATCGACCTGCGGGGCGCGAGAGTCTCAGACGCAGAAATCGAAATAGACAGAGCTCTTTCCAAAGCCGTGGAATACGGAGTCCTGTGGATAATTCACGGCAAAGGTACGGGACAGTTGCGGCGCGGCGTTCACGAGTTCCTCGCGAATCACCCGCAGGTTTCCCGCTTTGAACTCGCCAGTCAAAAAGAAGGAGGTGCAGGTGTGACGGTGGTTTATTTGAAGTAGTCAGAATTGAGGGATTTCTGGTGGATTACTAATTATATGTTTGGATGCAGCAAAACAAGCTGGAATGAATCTATGATTTAGACTGCCTATAGCGAGTGTAAATGAGTTGTGATTTTTTTTACGAACCGCGAAGACGCAAAGAACGCGAAGTTTGGAAAGAGAAGAGTGTTTCACGACTCATTTAGATTCACTATCTACTGCAAATGTGGCATAATTTAAAGTTTAGTTTCCACTTGAGTAACTGCCTGACTAATGAAAAAAACTCCCTCAAATGAAGTTTTGGTTGGCGACTGTCGTGAAGTGATGAAGACATTGCCAGAAAATTATATTTCTGCCTGTATCACTGACCCACCTTATAATTATGAATTTATTGGTCATAAATGGGATGACTCAGAAATTCAAAGGCGTATTGAAAAAGTCAATGGCAAGAAAAATAAAACCCTTGTTAAAAACATTCCCTATGGCAGTGGTTTAGCAGGTGGAGTCAGAAACGAAAAATGGTATCAAAGGAATCGTAACAATACTCTGGATTATGAAAAGTGGTGCTTTGAGTGGGGTGAACAGCTTTTTCGGATCTGCAAACCGGGTGCGACAGTTTTAGTTTTCAACAGCACGCGGACTGTTGCTCACGTACAAGTAGCGCTTGAAAATGCTGGTTTCTATGCGAGAGATATTCTTGTTTATAAAAGATCGAGTGGTATCCCTAAAGGTGTCAATATTAAACAACAGTTAGAGAAGAAAGGATATGAAAATTCTGAACAATGGGATGGTTGGCACAGTTGTCTGAGGAACGAATGGGAAGCAATCTGCGTACTTCAAAAACCACTGGTAAATAATTACTTGGAAACTCTACAGGAGTATGGTACTGGTCTATTTTATACTAAAGATCAGTTTGGTGGTTTTCAATCAAATATTTTAGAAGGTATACAGCGTGAGAAAACCGAGGAGTTTAACGTCCATTGCACAGTTAAACCAATCGCTCTAATGAGAAAGCTGGTCGAAATATTTGTACCGCGTTTGGAAAATTCTATTCTAATCGATCCTTTCGCAGGATCGGGAACTACTTTGCTGGCGGCGCAAGAATTTGGCATTAGGTATGTTGGGATTGAAATAGTACCTGACTACATAGAGATTATCAACAAGCGCCTTGATAGTTTCAGCGGTATACAGGGAATTCTCCCACTTTTTCAATAAGAAATGACTTTAAATCAAACCCGCTTATTGTTTTTATGAACTCAAACGAATCGTCCCCTGTGTAAACTTTCCAAGTCCCTACTTGGCACGCTGTAATAGCTGCGGGCAAATTATCTTGTCTAAGGATTAAAAATACGGGTTCGTAATTATAAGTACGAAGTAGTGGGCCATAAGATTTGAACTTTTTCAGTGTTCCAGAGTCTCCTGAGCCAATACGATATTTTGTATCTATTGCGTACCCATCAACAATTAGATCGCACGGCTGATCGCTTCCAACTTTAAATGCTGGCTGAAAGCTACTGCAATATGTTCTACACGTTTCAGTAACTAACAATTGCCAACACATACCTAACTCACGTCCCCAATATTGCCTATTTTCTTTTTTTATTATTGGATAAATACCAAACACATCCATTAAAATATCGTGTTCTTCATTCTCTTCTGCATAAATTTTATCGGTAAATGAGTTTTGGTATCTTGCTAAAATTTGCTCTAGTCTTCTTTCAGTCATCATCAATTACCAGATCAGCTAGACTAACTGATAATGCCTTGGCTATTTTGCTGGCATTAAGTAGCGTTATATTCCTTTCACCTCGTTCAACTGAACCAATATAGGTGCGATGTAATTCAGATAGTTCTGCAAGCTGATCTTGGGAAAGATTTCTGAGCTTTCTGAAATGTCTAACTTTTTTACCAAATTGCTCCGTAATACCCATAGAACGTGCCAGATGAAGCAATGACAACTATAATCTGACAGACTATAAGTAGCGACAGACTATAAGTAGCACTCGCTCTCGCGAGGATAGATATAAGCCCCGATAGTTTCAAAGCACTGATTTGATTTCGGTCACTCTGCGGCGTAGGATGGTTAGGGGTAAAAATATCTGGGTTTTGCGGATTGTGATCGATCGAACTTGAAGCCGCAACTTTTAACCCGCAACTCCGTCCAGCAGTTAGGATTGCCGGAATCAAAGCAACGAGCTATGGAGACAACTTAACAGATGTGCTGTTGCCCACAGGCCCAAAAGCTTTAATCAGTGCATACTGTTTGATATCCTGCCTCAACCAGTCTTAATTTCCCGTGCTGAAGCCATGCGCTCGACCGTAAAGTCCTCCGCTCCCAACGAAACGGGCCAATCTCCCAACTGGGAAGAATTGACCCAAAAAGCACCAGAACCTACCCAGTTGGACAACATTAAAGCCCAACTGGATTTAGTGCTGTTAGCCCTAGAAGCACTGGCAGAAATTGGCTCAGAGGCGATGCTCAAGGTAGCAGCCGAACTGAATTTAGAGCCAATGGTAGCCGATCGGGTAGCTTTGTGGCGGCTGCGCCAATCTAACCCGCTGCGGAAAGGCCAGGGAGGGCGCAAAAAACTCGATGTGGAGGAAGCTCGATCGCTCGTTTTGATAAGCTGTCATTTGGCAAAACAGCACCAAGCTTTAATCCGCCGCGCTGTTGCTTTGCTGGAACAAATGGCCGAGCAAAACCGCGAACCTCACACCATCGCTTTGTTGGGAGATTATATTGACAGGTTCAGCAACACTTATGGCTCGCGCATGGAAGATGCAGAAAATTTATCGGCCCGAGAGTTGACTGATTTGGCCCTCAAACTCCTGATCGATTTGCTATTTTACAGCAGTCCCGGCGGCCACCGCCGCCTCTGGCTGGCTCTTCTAGACCGTGCTAAGAATTAAACAACAGTCAGTAGTCAATAGTCAGTAGTCAGTAGTCAGTAGTCAGTAGTCAGTAGTCAGTAGTCAACAGACTTTCGGCTCTAAGAATTAAACAACAGTCAACAGTCAACAGTCAACAGTCAACAGTCAACAGTCAACAGTCAACAGTCAACAGTCAACAGTCAACAGACTTTCTGCTATGGTTCTCAAACGGTTCACGCCCCCCACTTGCACGCTGGAAATTACAGCCAAAAGTTCGCCTCTATCTCGCTGGGCGGGCCAACCGGTGTTTAAATCTTTAAGTTTCGAGCTGCGACTCGACGACCCCAGGCTGCCAGATACCCAACACGTTACTCTCAGGGGTGATCGAATTCAACTCGAAACCCTCCACGAAGCTGTCAGCAACTACGTCCAAAACTTGCTCGGCGAATCCCGCGATTGGGAAAGCAACCTCACATCTCAAACAGGCCGTATCCCTGCGGGTTCAGACTCGCCCGAAGTCGCGCGTAATGCCGTTATATTCGATCGATCCGTCAACACTTCCGAACTAGCCACTTCCAACCCCTACTCTCTCCCAACTTCCTACCTTCCGGTTCCCCCCCGCTTAGAACCCCGCGGCTTGCTTGCCCACAACTTGTTTTTAGGCTCATTGAGCGCCGTAGAATCCGGGCCAGTAGTTCCCTTGAGCACCCTGCAACTGTTTGACTTGGCCACAGCACTAGATGACTGCGCCGCCGAAGTGATGGCGCTTCCCAACCTCAACCGTGAGTCCCGACGGCCGTTGTCCTCACCCTGGCTCAAGGTGGCAGCAATGCTGGTCGCCAGCGCGGGCCTGACGACAGGAATTATCAAATTGCTCGATCGAACCGCCACCTCCCCCCAAACCGCCTCAGCCCCCGCCAATCCACAATTGAGCACCGCTCCAGGAAACCCCCAGTTAGCTGCAGGCGTTTCCCCCAGTCCAGTTCCCGCGCTACCGACACCCCCAGCACCAACACCCGCAGCCACACCCGGTTTACCGCCCCTGCCGCCCCCGCCCATCAACACCGCCACCTCCCCCAGTCCCAGCTTGCCCCCCATCGCCCTCGCCCCAAATCCCCCCAGCAACAGACCCAGCCCCATCCAGCAGCCACCCCTGCTATTTCCCGCCAACGGCAGTGCAGCCAGCGCCCCACAGAGCGCCCCAGCATTCCCTCAAGGGTCAACAATCACTATTCCCGCCCCCGAAGAACCACCCATTTCCGCCCCCCAAGCACCCGCACCAGTACCCTACGTGCTGCCCCCATTACCGCCGAGACTAGCTCCCGCCGTACCGCCCCCCCTGCCGCCCTCCCTGTCGGCTTCCCGATTTCCCGTTCCCCCGCCCCAAACCTTCCCCAGCCCCATCGAGCCGATTGTCCCCCCCGCCAGTACCGAACTCCCACCCCTTGAGGACGGTCAACCAACCACCGAGTCTGAGAATAACAACGAGGTGGCTGCAAGCAAAAAAAACCGCACTTTATTTGATACAATTCCTCAAGTTTCAGAAGCTAGAACTTACTTTGAGGAACGCTGGAAGCCTCCAGAAGGAATGGAACAAACTTTGGAATACAGCGTGCTGATCGATGAAACTGGGTCAGTTCAAAGTATTGTGCCGATGGGAAAAGCAGCAGCAGATTATATCGAGCAAATTAATATGCCATTAGCTGGTGAGCCGTTTGTTTCTGCAGTTTCTAATGGCAAAAACCCGAAAATTCGAGTTGTTTTGCGACCAAACGGTCGAGTACAAACCTTTTTGGAAGAGAGTGATTAAACGCTCTCAAACACATTGTCGAGATGGGCAAATCCCGGTAAATTGCTAATGTTAAACAATTTCAAATCAGATTTAATTTGTTTTCACTGTCAAGACTTGCGGCGGCGACGCATCGGGCGGATAAATAAAATCCACTTCTACAAGTCGCTTTTCTCCCGATTTCATCTCTAATTTTACCAAAGGTTCCCCCTGCTGTCCCCGCCGCTGCACTAAATGCACGTACCGAGTTTGAGGCACTTTATTGTCATCAGTATACCGCACTCGAACCGTCCCCCTAAAAAAAGTTTGAGGTGCCGGAGCTTCTAAAAAATTAAGTCCTCCTGAAGTTAATTTGTCTGTCTTAATTGGAGTTTGAATTGCGACAGTTACAGTTTGATTGTTGCTGGTAGAATTGTACAGCGGCAAGCTGAGATTGTATTGAATTCCGTAATTGCCGTGGGCGCGGTATGCTGTATCTGGGTAGCGGACTAGCATTCTCGCACTTTGCACTTGATTTGTTCCCAGCATTCCGCGCGGGAGGCTACTTAATGGGTAGGAAAATGCTGTTCCGGGTTGGGGAATTGCTAGGTTTGATGTGGCGGGGTTGTCTGAGAGAAGTGCTCGCCATTCTGAACCTAATGCTACACCGGCAACTCGGCCGTAAATTATTTGACCTTCGGTGATTTCTGGCGGTGTGGGAGTTCGATCGCGCGGCCCGGCTATATTACCATTGTCTAATAAGTTTTGCCATTCTGCTAAGTTGGGCGATCGCTCGTTTCCCTGTCCGTTCCCCTGTCCGTCAACTCGGGCAAACATCGCCAGACTAGCAACATAGACTATACCATCGCTCCGTAACCGCATCAAGGTCGATCGACCGTTTAGCGGCGGTACCAATCCCCGCACCGGTATCGGATGATTCATCAACAATTGGCTTTTTCCAGGTGGAATAATTAACCCCGGCTCAAAGTCAGACTGTCTCCTTCCTCTGAGAATATCATTCACAGCGCGACTTCCCGGCCCCGCATAAATATTACTGTTTGAATTATCGACTTGCGGCGGCAATTCAATAAAAGGTGCATCGGGTTGACTGAGATAACTCGCAGCTTGCAATATATCTAATTTTACTGGTTTGTTGCCCGGATTGTAAACAATTACTCCTTGATATAATGTTCGCAAATCTTCCGGGGAAGGTGCGCGGGCTATGTGGTGGGCAAATATGTCGAAACGTCCTTGAAACGGAAAGTTTAAATGTGCCGCCGGAAATCTTTTACCATCTGGGGGAAATGTCGAAAGCAAAATTCCTTCTTGCAGCACTAATTCTGGACTGTTGCTGTTAAATACTGGTATATTGTCTAACTGTCCGGGGAGAGGTCGCACTTCTTGGATTTGAACTTTTTCTTGAGGTGCGGGAGGGGTTTGGGCTAAGGGGATGATTGATATAATTGGCAGCATTTTTGAGATGAGTTTTTTTTACCGCAGAGGGCGCAGAGGACGCAGAGGAAGAGAGGGAAGAGAAGACTCCGTAAATATTGGCGTTAGGGCGGGTTTTGTACGGAGATTTTACGTACCAGTCCTAGCAGATATTGTGATTTTTACCTCGCCCACTGTTGTAATATGTAATTGTAAAAGTTTTCTAGGTCTACTTTATCCATTGCTTGAATTTTTCGCCCACCCATTTTAACTTTTGTGCGTCCTTGACTGATGCCTTCGGTAATAATTTCTGTTTCCCATTCTCGCAGTTGGTAAAATTCTGGATGTGCTAAATAAGCGGTTGCCAAAATGTCCCAAAAATAGTAATCTTGAGATATTGCTATGGCATAACACTGTCCTGCTAAGTCGGAAATTGGACATTTGCGCTGTTTTGCTAAGAGATTGGAAAATTCTACAGTCAGCGGTACATTATTAGTGATGTCTAAAGGACACATGACAACGGGAATTTGGGTTTGCCAAATTCTCTCGATTGCTATCGGGTCCCAGTAAGCATTCCATTCCGCCGACATATCTTGTCCGGGTTCCATATCTTTGCTAACATTGCCCATAACATTGAGGGCGCCTCCCATCCAGACAATTTCTTGAATTTTGCTTTCAATTTCGGGCGCGATATCTAAAGCTTGCGCTACTGTTGTTAACGGCCCCGTTACCATTAATGTGACTGGTGCGGCTGCATCTTGCAAAACTCGCACCATAAAGTTTTGTCCGGGTTCTGATATTAACGGCGTGTCAATGCTTCCTTTTTCATTTAGAATGGGAAGTCGATCGACTGCAAAGGAATCTCGCCGAAATAACACCGGAAATGGATTCAGTCCCCGCACCGTACTCGCCGCCACCGGAACCTCTGAACGCCCCATCAAATCGAGGATTTTGCGCGTTGCACTCACCGCCGGTTGAATGTAGCAGTCCGCAGGAGTTACAATTACTCCCAGAGTTTCGACTTCTTCCATTGTCATCAGCAACACGACAGAGAGATAGTCGTCAACTGCACCGTCGTGATCCATTAGTACGAGTTTTTTGGACATTTTGCTTCCCCGGTGACTGAATTACTGTAAACTACAAATATTAATTTTTTTGTGCCAGAAACACAACTGCCTCAACTATATGAATACAGTATCACCTTACGGCTCTTGGAAATCACCTATTTCTTCCGATTTAATTGTTTCTGGAACTGTCGGACTCGGACAAATTGCTATTGACGGCGATGATATTTATTGGGTTGAGGGAAGGCCTTCGGAAGCGGGGCGAAGCGTCCTCGTGCGGCGCACTCCTGACGGTACAATTAGCGACGTGACACCGCATCCTTTTAATGTTCGCACTCGCGTTAACGAATACGGCGGCGCTGCTTTTGCAGTTGCTGGCGGTGTGGTCTATTTTTCTCATTTTGCCGACCAACGTATTTATACTCAAACATTAAATTCTCAACCAGAACCTCTGACACCTACTGCTAATTATCGCTATGCAGATGCGATAATTGACAAGCAAAGAAATCGCCTGATTTGCGTGCGCGAAGACCATGCAGGTGAGGGCGAACCTCTCAATACTATTGTTAGCATTAATTTAGATAACGGCGAAGATATTCAAATCTTAACTCAGGGTAATGATTTTTATGCTTCCCCTCGTTTAAGTCCTGACGGTTCTCTACTTTCCTGGATTTGTTGGAACCATCCAAATATGCCGTGGGATGGCACAGAATTGTGGGTGGCAGAAATTAATGCTGACGGTTCTTTAGGTGAAAAATACTTAGTTGCTGGCGGGGTTGAGGAGTCGATTTTTCAACCGGAATGGTCGCCCGATGGAGTTTTGTATTTTGTTTCTGACAAGTCTAACTGGTGGAATTTCTACCGCTGGCAATCTAGAACCCCCCTCAATCCCCCCTTGGTAAGGGGGGAAGCAGAGATAGAAACCAGCTTGTGCGAAATGGCGGCTGAATTCGGACTTCCTCAGTGGGTTTTTGGAATGTCTACTTATGCCGTTGTCTCGGAAAGCAAAATTATTTGCACCTACACTCAGCAAGGCCAGTGGTATTTAGCGAGTCTTGATTTAACGACAAAGCAGTTGACAACAATTGAAACGCCTTACACTGATATTTCCTCCGTCAAAGCGCAGGGACAAAGAGTTGTTTTTCTGGCAAGTTCGCCGACTGAATCTACTGCTATTGTACAACTCAATTTAGCAACAAGCCAACTAGAAATATTGCGCCAATCGAGCAATTTAAGCATCAATCCGGGTTATCTTTCTGTACCGGAACCTATCGAGTTTCCCACGGAAAACAATTTGACGGCTTTCGGTTTCTTCTATCCCCCGAAAAATCAAGATTTCGCAGCACCTGCGGGTGAAAAACCGCCGCTTGTTGTTAAAAGTCACGGCGGCCCAACTGCTGCTACTTCTAGCAGCATGAATTTGAAAATTCAATATTGGACGAGTCGCGGTTTTGCCGTACTCGATGTTAATTACGGTGGCAGCACTGGTTACGGCCGAGAATACAGAAAAAGACTGCAAGATAGTTGGGGAATTGTCGATGTTGACGACTGCGCTAACGGTGCTAAATATTTAGCTCAAAAGGGTTTAGTTGATGGCGAAAGAATGGCGATCGCCGGAGGCAGTGCAGGGGGGTACACCACTCTGTGCGCTCTTACTTTCCGTGATGTGTTTAAGGCCGGTGCGAGCTATTATGGAGTTAGCGATTTGGAAGCTTTGGCAACGGATACTCACAAGTTTGAAGCGCGCTATCTGGATGGATTAATCGGGCCTTATCCTGAAAGAAAAGATTTGTATGTAGCTCGTTCGCCCATTCATTCCGCCGAACGTTTATCTTGTCCCGTTATCTTTTTTCAAGGATTAGAAGATAAAGTGGTTCCGCCTAATCAAGCGGAAATGATGGTAGAGATATTGAAAGCTAAAGGTTTGCCGGTGGCTTATGTTGCTTATGAAGGGGAACAGCACGGTTTTCGCCGCGCTGAAAATATCAAAAGAACTCTTGACGGCGAATTCTATTTCTATTCGCGGGTGTTTAAGTTTGAGTTAGCTGAACCTGTGGAGGAAGTGCAGATTTACAATCTTTAGCAAAAATTAAGTTTGCAGTTGCTATGTTTGGGCTAAAACGCAACTGCAAGCTTTAGCATATTTCGCAAATAGGGAATGTGATGTCGTTCACAATTTTTGCTGTTTGCTGTCACAAGTTTTGGCGGTTGATTGTCACACCTTTTAAGGAAATATACTGACAGAATATCAGAGTGCGATCGCCTTTTGTTACCGAAGAAACGCCCGATCGCGCCATCCTCGATTTTAGAGTCAATCGCTATGCAAACTCCTATCAACCTGATTCCATCTGCTTTGGGCGAGCTGTTTGCCGAAGTGAATCATAATGGCTACATTACTCTAGCCGATAGATACGGTTTGATGGCTGCTATTTTTGACGAAAATTTGACGGAGGAAGACAAACGCTCGATCGATCGGCTCCTGCGCTCTGTGTGCCGAGGAAGGATAAAATTAGTTAACGAATTGTCTATGATCAGGTAAGTGACGAGAATTTTCCTTAAGAGTAATTTTAAACATCTCAATAATCAAAAAAAAGTCTCAATTGTATCGTAATTGGGACTTCGAGGGAGGAAACTATTGTTATTTTGTGATCGATATAGAACTTATGCAAAAAAAGGTTGGGCGCGCGAATTATAGTCGTAGGGTGCGCTGCACCTTACATAATTAAATTCTGCCCCAACGAGGGAACAAGTTTAACGTGCAGGTATAGTTGTCGCCAACTGTAACTTGCTCAAACTTTCTTCAGGCTGAACATCCATCTGATAGCTAAGTGCCGAAGGAATCCCGAGTACGCAGCAGGGAAAATTATTGCCTAGTTCCCTAACCAGCCGATGGTTGCCAGAACCACAGCCCAAGAATAGTAAATTTGCTGATTCTAATTCAACCACGTTTTTCAGTTCTGTAGCAACCCGCCCGATGCGTAAATGAGCTTTAAATAAACCGCGCCATTCCTCAGCCAAACAGCGCGCTTGCCACAGCAACTTATCTGCTATCTCATACTCATTCTTTTGACCAAAAATTTCTCGAAAATAATGCGGATCTATCCAAGTTTTTGGCGGGAATACCGATTGGATTTCCCCTGGTAAAACCATCGCAGGCGCTGCACAATTAAGGGCGAATGTTTCCTCTAAATTAGACACTTTTACCTGGGCAGCCAAGGCATTTGCTACAGCCAATTTGCAAGTATCTTCGCCGTAACTTTTGGGCGCTTCGTCTATAACGTAGACGACTTGAACCGTGACTTCTTTAGTTGTTACTAAACGAGTTTGATGCGCCATCCAAAGGGTAATATCCAGAGCTATTTGACTTTGGGGAGAACTGTTGTAACCGACAATAAAATTGATTGTTTTGGTCGATTTTGAGGATTTTGATTTCTTAGAAACTGGTAATATTGGCTCCGGCAGCAACACCATTTCTTCTGCTAAATTTTGGTATCCCAATGCACTTTCAAAACGCGCTAACATTGTTTTGAGATTCACAGGCTTAACCTCTCTTAAGTGAATTGTTATGTCGATCCGTCGGGTGTTATTCGTCTTGAGTAAAGTAGCGATCGAGAAAATTCAAAGCATAGTTGCGGAGTTCGTAATAATCCTTCGATTCCCGCAACTCCTGGCGATCGCGCGGGTGTGCAAACGGCACTGACAAAATCTCCCCTATTGTCGCCGCCGGGCCGTTTGTCATCAGCACAATACGATCGGACATATAGATAGCTTCATCCACATCGTGAGTAATCATCATTGCAGCTTGTCTGTGATTTTCCCAGATATCCAGCACCTGTTTCTGCAACTTGCCACGAGTTAGAGCATCCAACGCTCCAAACGGTTCGTCCATTAATAACATTTTCGGTCGAATCGCCAAAGCTCGCGCAATCCCAACCCGCTGTTTCATGCCCCCTGAAATTTCGTCTGGATATTTATCGGCTGCCGATATTAAGTTTACCATTGCTAGGTGTTCGTTGACAAGACTAATCTTCTCCGGGCGGCTAAGACTTTGCAAAACTTCATCAACTGCCAGCCGAATATTTTCCCGCACCGTCAGCCAAGGCAGCAATCCGTAGTGCTGAAATACCATCATGCGATCGGCTCCCGGTTTGCGAATTTCTTTTCCTTCCAGTGTCACTATTCCCGCGCTCTGTTTTTCCAAACCTGCCACTATTTTTAGCAGCGTTGATTTGCCACACCCGGAGTGACCGATTACCGAAATATATTCGTTTTCTCCAATACTTAAATTGATATTTTCCAAGACGCTAAATTCTGTACCGTCAGCATTTTTATACGACTTAAACAAGTTGTTAATTTCCAGAAATTCAGGGTGCTTCTGGACTTGGCTGCTGGCTTCGATAGAAGTAGAAAAGTATTGAGTCACGGTATTCTCCTAAAAAGTAGTAAAGTGCTAATTGAATTTTCTGGCTATACCCTAAATCCTAAAATTTGCCAGTCGGTTTCAACCGACTTTTGCTATTAGCCAGGGACTTAAGTCCCTGGCGGGACATTAGGAAAAGCGCAACATCTCAAACATTAAGACTGATAAAAAGACTGAGGGCGGTTTGCTCGAATTTCAAAACTATTCAAATAACCCACCGGATCGCTTGGATCAAATGCCTTTTTATCAATAAAAAGTTCAGCCGCTTCCACTTGGTAATCCTCCTGGGGACAATCGATACCCATTTCGGCAACAATCTTGCGGTAAAGGTCGGTTCTCCAAGCTTTTTTAGCTAATTCCTCAGCATTTTTGGGAACTTCTTTAATCTGTCCCCAGCGAGCGGCTTGAGTCATCAACCAAATACTCTGAGACTGCCACATAAATGTTGAATGATTTCCGGCTATTTGAGGTAAGTTCTTAGGAATGTCATAGAAAATAGTTGCATCTTCCGATTGTATGGTGCGGTCTTTTTCGTCAAACCCTCCATAGTTGTAGTCGCCAACAATTGCTGGTCGCGTAAATTTGTCGATCGCCCCTTTTTTCGGTCTCGCCCCCGTAAACGATCGCTCAGTCAGCAGCGCCGATATTTCACTGCGATTTTCCGGCTTGCTGCAATACTGACAAGCTTCCACCATTGCCTTAACCAGCGAGTAATAAGTCTTCGGATTTTCATCAATGAATGATTCCATTACTCCCAAAAGGCGATCGGGATGTCCCAGCCAAACTTCCTTGCCTTGCACGAAGGTAAAACCCACTCCCAAATTGCCTTGAATTGCCCGCGTATTCCAAGGTTCGGCCACCATGTAAGCCTGCATCGCGCCAATCCTGATATTAGTTACCATCTGCGGCGGCGGCACAATAATTACCCGAAATTCTTTGAACGGATCGACACCGGCAGCCGCCGATATGTAGCGGACAAAGTATTCGTAAATCGAAGAACTCAGAACCACGGCCCAAACCCTTTTTTCCGACGGCTGACTGTCAAAAAAGGCTCGAAATTGTTTGCCAAATTCTTCCAAATTGCCGTTGTATTCGTGCCAGGGGCGTAAACCGGAATCCCACATAGCTTTGTTCATCGTCATGGCGTTGCCGTGGCGGTGAATTGTCATTGCCGCGCACAGGGGTGCGTGGCGCGCTCCTTCGGCGCCAACTCGGGCGTTTGTGACGGCGCCGGATACAACTGGGGATGCGTCGAGGCGGCCGAAGATTACGCCGTCGCGGGAGGTTGCCCAGCTTGCTTCGCGGTTGAGTGTGACGTTTAAACCGTATTTGCGGAAAAAGCCTTTTTTCCAGGCGATCGCAAATGGTGCACAATCGTTAACCGGCACGTATCCTACGGTTAAATTGGGTTTTTCTAAGGTTCGGGAATCGACAACCGGCTTTACGGCTGAGGCTTCTTCTGTGAGCCCTTTTGCCGATCGATCCGCGCTAATTGCACAACCAGATAAAGCCATTCCCGCCGCCACCGAGCCCATTCCTTGCAAAAACTCTCGGCGCTTCCATTCATTGGAAAACTTGTCACTCATATTTAATTCTCGATCGCTAATAGCTAAATGTCCGTCATCAAAAGCCCTAAGCTTTTAGCTAGCTAATGACTAATGACTAATGACTAATGACTAATGATTAATGATTAATGACCGAGCGATGCGTTACCAATTCCTGAACTTTGTCAACCGCAGCGTCGAGCAACAATCCAGTTAAGCCAATTACAAACACCGCTAAAAATACTGAACTCAGGTTCAAACGGCTCCATTCATCCCAGACAAAAAAGCCAATTCCCACACCACCTGTCAGCATTTCCACCGCCACAATCACCAGCCAAGCAATCCCCAAACTAATCCGCAAACCTGTAAAAATGTATGGCAAACTCGCCGGCCAAATTATCTTGGTAATCCGCCTCCAGCGCGGCATTTCCAACACTCGCGCCACATCCAGATAATCCTGGGAAACGCTAGAAACTCCCAAAGCGGTGTTGATAATTGTCGGCCACAAAGAGGTAATGAATATGACAAAAATTGCCGACGGCTCTGCTAAATTAAAAATCGATAAAGCTATCGGCAGCCACGCTAGCGGCGACACCGGTTTGAAGATTTGAATCAGCGGATTGAGCGCCATCATTGCCGGTTTCGACATCCCGATCAGAAATCCCACGGGAATCGCAACTGCTGCACCCAGCAAAAATCCCACCAACACCCGCCGCAAACTCGCTAGCAGCAGCCAGCCAATGCCTAAATCTCCAGGCCCGCGCTGGTAAAATGGATGCAATATGTAATCTAAATTAGCTATTAAAGCCTGATAGGGAGTGGGAATCAAATCGCTGTTGAAGCTGGCAACCATCCACCACAAGCCAAGAATTCCCAAAAAACCAGCCGCCGGCAACAAAACTGCATCTCGGATAACAACGGGTTTGACCCGCTTCCACGTTGCAACTCCTGCAAGTACGATCGCAGATAAATTAAGCTGTATGAACATTTCAATCTCCTTCAGAGTCAGGGCAGGTACAAGAATCTTGAACAATACCAACCTGAGACACTGACGAAGCCAAACAATCTTGTTCAGAAAGTTGGCTTTTCAGTCTCTTCTCAATGCCTGCGAAGTTAGCTGACGGGCTAGGACTGAGAGATGTCCTTCTCCTTAGATTTCAAAATCAAAAATTACACTCAAATTTGGCAATTTTTAACTTTGATTTTTAATTCTGTAGAGATTCGCCCCGAAAATTGGTTCCTCCGCTCCAGCCACACGCTTGGTTTGATCGCGCATTGGTGGATTAGGCTTGACGTTTTAAGCCAATTTAACTTAAGCTAGCACGACCATTTGATTTTGTCAATATGTCTTTAGAAGTAGCTATTGGCGATCGGCAAAGCTAAAAAGTTGAGATAAAATTCAAAAAATTAATTATTAAACTAACCTAGAGATAAAATACGATCGCTCACTTGATTTATATCTAAGAGCCATGATAGATTTTAGCCAAGCTCTACAAGGTCAAATTGACATAATTATCGAAAACTGGATTGAAGCTGTTCGGGGCGACGAGAAAATCGACACCGCCAAGCAACTCACCTACGATTCCGTGCGCGACAGCCTTCCCATCGTACTGAATGCGATCGTAACTATGCTGTCCCAATCAGAAGACAGTGACATGGGGAAAGTCATAGAAGAAAGTTTAGACCACGGAACTGTCAGGGCAAAACAAGGCTACGATGCCGAAGAAATTGCGCGGGAATACCGCTTGCTGCGGAGGGTAATTTTCGATGCTTTAGAGCCAGAATTGCTAAAAGGCTCAGCCGCTGAAGTGAACCGAGCTTATCGCTTAATTGACAGTGCGCTCGACGAAGCAATTGCTGACTGTTTCCAAACCTATACTCAGGCAAGATTCCAAGAACTACAGGAGTTGCAAAACCAATTGGAACTTACAAATCAAGAGCTGACTCGCTTACTTCGCGCCAGTCAAGAGAATCTATCTCACTTAGCTCACGAATTGAAAACTCCCCTCACCTCTATTATTGGCTACTCAGAATTGTTTTTGCGCCAAAAAAACAATTCTGAACTTAAAGATTCTGCTCCCAATTTGGCACATATTGATAAAGTCCTCAACAACGGCAGACGGTTACTTAGATTAATTAACGATACTCTCGAAATCTCGCGGTACGACGCGGGACGTATAAAATTGCAGTTAACTGCCACAAATGTGCGATCGGCGATCGGCACTGTTGTCGAAATACTGGAACCTGTGGCTAAAGCAAAAAATTTAGATATCGCCGTTGACTGCGATCCGGTTCTCGATCAAGTAATGACAGATTACTTGCGCTTGCAGCAAATTATCACCAACTTGGCGAGCAACGCCATTCGCTACACCCAAGTTGGCACTATTATCATAAAAACCGAATTATTGTCAGACACACATTGGAGTATCTGCATCACAGATACAGGAATTGGCATTGCTTCAGAAGACTGCGATCGGATTTTTACGCCCTATTTTCGAGCCAACAGCTCCCTGGGTTCTAGCATTCCTGACAGTACGGGCTTAGGGCTAGCAATTGTCGCTCGATTAGTCAACCTCTTGCAAGGTAAAATCGAATTAGTTTCTGAAGTAGGAGTTGGCTCCTCCTTCACTGTAATTTTCCCCTTAGAATTGGATGGAGTTTAGATTACTGTTAACTGTTGACTGCCAACTGCCAACTGCCAACTAATGACTAATGACTTCTTTAAATCAGAAACCGAAGAGTTACATAAACAGCCGCACTTATTAATTGCACAGCCATCACAGGAAGCCCGTAACGCAGAAAAGTTTGAAAAGAAATCCGGCGTCCGTGCTGTTCAGAAATTCCCGCTGCCACTATATTAGAAGAAGCTCCTACCAAAGTGCCATTTCCTCCTAAAGTTGCTCCATACATCATCGCATAAAACAGCGGCAGCACAGCAGGTGGAAACTGCCCTGCAAAATCCGGCGCCAGCACTTCTGCCGGTGCAAGCCCGACATTGACAACATACTGTTTTAGCAGTGGCACCATCGCCACTACCAACGGAATATTTGGCACCACGCTCGACATCAAACCCACAAAAAATAACAAAACTAAAGAACCCAGAAAAATATTTTTACCTAAAATCACTGCTAATATTCCAGATATACTGCCGATTACTCCGGTTTTTTCCAAACCGCCAATCAGCACAAAGATAGACATAAAAAATAGTAGCGTGCTCCAATCTAAATCCCGCAAAATATTATTAACAGAATCAATTTGGGAATGGTGAGCTAAAAGCATTGCCAAAGCAGCCCCCAACAAAGCAACGGCTGCCGGTGAAATAGGCACGGGCAGAGACTCTCCTATTACAAAAAATGTCAGCACGAAAGCTATAATTACACCGCCCACTGCTAAAACTCGTGGGTGATTGATTTTTGGGTGCGGCAAATGTTCCAAATCGTCTAACTTTTTGTTCCAAATTTCGCGGAACAGCCAAGGCAACATAACTACTATCACTCCTACTGCAATTGCCCCGCCCAAACTTAACTTTACCAGGTAATCTGCAAAGCTCATGTTAATAGCATCACCGACAATGAATGTCGCCGGATCGCCCACGATTGTCAGCAGTCCCGAACTGTTAGCTACAAATACCATTAAAATCAGTAACGGCACAAAATCTACACCGACTTCTTCTGCCATTGGCGGAATTAAGGGTGCTAGCAGCATGACTGTCGTGGCATTGGGCAAAACAGCACAAATTGGGGTAGTAATTGCGACAATACCCAGTAAGAGATTTTTGCCTTTGCCTTTAGCCAAAAGCACAATTTGAGTTGCCAAATACTCGAATACTTTGGTAGGCTCAAAGGCTCTCACCATTACCATGACTCCGAAAAATAAGCCCAGGGTGGCGTGACTCCGACCGATATATTCGATCGCGTTGTTTAACGTCATCACGTGGGTAAAAACCAGAATCACCGCTCCCAGAAATGCCGCAACTGTGAGGTGTATCCATTCTGTAATTATTAAGAAAACTACACATATAAATGTTGTTGCAGCAATCACAGCTTGCACGTTTTCCATTTAGTCCCCTGAAAATAATAGAACTTAAAAATTAAAAAGTCTCGGTTCGAGTGAATATACTACTTTCTGGCTCTTCTGTCAATAAATTTAAGTGCTGATTTTGGCAGCAACAAGCTGGGAGCGACTCATCAAGAGCTCTCCGGTACACGGAAAAAATCACCTCAAAACTACTTCTTTTGGGAGGGTCGTGAGCGGCAGAAGTTTGGTATGGCGATCCGGCGATCGCTCAACTACAATGAAGCATGGGCAATCTCTGCCAAACTCAACCCCCACGCAGACATCATGGACTACAGCCAAGTGCTCGCCGACAAAACCGATACTATCGTCCAAAACTGGATTGAAGCAGTTCGTCAGGATCGGAAAATTGAAACCGCTGACGCCTTACCGCACTCAGCAATCGAGAATCACATACCTCACCTGCTGGCGGCGATGGCCACAGTGCTTTCCCAATATCAACACAGCGAAATAAAAGTAATAATAGAAGCCAGTTTAGATCACGGATTTCTCAGAGCCGAACAAGGCTACGACGCCGCAGAAGTAGCCCGCGAATACCACTTATTGCGTCAAGTAATATTCTCCCAATTAGAAGCAGATTTGCTAGCAGGCACCACCACCGACGTATTCAGAGCTTTTCGGCTGATAGATGCCGTAGTAGACGAAGCAATTGCCCAGTGTTTCAATAGCTACGTTGCTCAGAGGCTGCTGGAACTTCAACAAATTCAAACTCAGTTAGAACTCACCAATCAAGAACTCTCTCGCCTTGTCAGCGTCCATCAAGAAAACGTCTACCATTTGGCTCACGAACTCAAAACTCCTCTCAACTCAATTATTGGTTATTCCGAACTATTCCTGCGAAAAGAAAAATGGCAATCAGAAGTCAAAGATACCCTCCCCGGCATCGAACACATCGAGCGAGTATTGCGTAACGGCAGACAGTTGCTCCGCATGATTAATGACACGCTAGAACTTTCTCGCGCCGATGCCGGAAAAATTAAACTTAACCTGCAGCGAACTAATGTACGATCGGTAATTAACACCGTAGTAGAAATGATGCAGCCAATTGCTGATGCTAAAGGACTAAAGCTCGCTGTTACCAGCGACTGCGGCCCAACACAAGTAATCTCCGACTTTGGGCGGCTGCAACAAATTATGATCAACCTGCTGAGCAATGCCATTCGCTATACAGAAGCTGGTAGCATTGAATTAAGTTGCCACCCTGCTGGAGAAGGAAATTGGGCGATCGCAATTACAGATACCGGCATTGGCATCGCCCCCGAATATACAAACCGTATCTTTGACCCCTTCTTTCAAGCAGGAGAAGCGGGCAAACAGCTCTTTCCTGCCGAAAGCACCGGCCTGGGATTAGCAATAGTATCCCGGCTCGTCACGCTGCTCCAAGGCAAAATCGAGCTAGTATCAGAAATAGGAGTCGGCTCAACTTTTACCGTGATTCTGCCCCTAGAAGTTAAAATACTCCAAGAAGTAAGCTAAACATTAAGTTCAAATTTTTACATCCGAAAATCCTATGCCCGCAGCCAACCTTAGCCCTTCCACCACAGCCTTTCCCCTCACCGCCGTAGTCGGGCAAGAAGCAATCAAATTAGCCCTGCTGTTAGCAGCAGTCGATCCTGGATTGGGAGGAGTGGCGATCGCAGGCCGCCGCGGCACAGCAAAATCAGTAATGGCCCGCGCCTTGCACTCCTTACTGCCACCCATTGAAATTGTTAAAGATTCTTTTTGCAACGCCGAACCGAATGAAATTATTGCAGAACAGGCATCAGGCTTGTTACCAGAAAATGGCGGGCAAGATGCCCACACCACCGATACTAATTACTTAACTACTGAAATAATTCCCACACCATTCATTCAAATTCCTTTGGGTGTCACAGAAGACAGACTCTTAGGTTCAGTCGATGTCGAACAATCAGTAAAATTCGGCCAAACCGTATTTCAACCAGGACTCTTGGCCCAAGCAAATCGAGGCGTACTTTATGTAGACGAAATTAACCTCCTCGATGACAACATTTCCAACCAATTGCTAACAGTATTAACCGAAGGACGCAACCAAATAGAGCGCGAAGGTATTAGCTTTCAACACCCCTGCAAACCTCTATTTATCGCCACCTACAACCCCGAAGAAGGGCCGCTGAGAGAACATTTGCTCGATCGCATCGCGATCGTACTTTCAGCCGACGCAGCACTCGAAATAGAAGAAAGAGTCTATGCAGTAGAACAAGCTTTATCCTACTCCAGCTCCCCCCAAGAATTTCTCAATCAATACAGCGAAGACACCGACAACCTCAAAACCCAAATCATCCTCGCCAGAGAATGGCTCAAAGATGTCAGTATTAAACGCGAACAAATTGCCTACCTAGTAGAAGAAGCCATCCGGGGTGGCGTTCAAGGACACCGCGCCGAAATATTCGCAGTCCGCGTCGCCAAAGCCGCCGCCGCCATCGAAGGACGCACAGAAGTTAACGCCGAAGACCTGCGCCGCGCCGTAGAATTAGTCATCGTACCCCGCGCCACCATCATCCAAACTCCCCCAGACGAAAACTCTCCCCCTCCTCCCCCCCCACCGCCTCCCCAAAAGCAGTCAGAACAAGAACAAGACGAACCAGAAAACGAGCAAGAAGACGAAGAAGACCAAGAGGATGAAGACAACCCGGAACCTGAAGAAGAACCAGAAAAAGATACCATTCCCGAAGAATTTCTCTTCGACCCCGAAGGAGTAATTCTCGACCCCAGCGTGCTTTTCTTCGCTCAACAATCCGCCAACAAACAAGGCAAATCCGGCAGCCGCAGCACCATTTTCTCCGAAGATAGAGGCCGTTACGTCAAGCCAGTATTGCCCAAAGGCCCCGTCCGTCGCATCGCCGTTGACGCCACCCTCAGAGCCGCCGCACCCTACCAAAAAGCTCGTCGCGACAGGAATTCCAACCCCCCCCAAGCTTCGGGGGTACAAGGGGGGGTTGAGCGCCGTGTATTTGTGGAACAGGGAGACATTCGGGCGAAGCGCTTGGCCAGAAAAGCTGGAGCTTTAGTCGTCTTTGTCGTCGATGCCTCCGGCTCGATGGCCCTCAACCGAATGCAGTCGGCCAAAGGTGCAGTCATGCAGCTACTCACAGAAGCTTATCAAAGCCGCGACCAAGTTGCTCTGATTCCCTTTCGCGGAGAACAAGCAGAAGTGCTGCTACCGCCGACTCGCTCAATAGCCCTGGCCCGCAAGCGTTTGGAACGTTTGCCCTGTGGCGGCGGTTCCCCCCTGGCCCACGGTTTGACTCAAGCCGTGCGCGTGGGAGTCAACGCGCGTCAGTCTGGAGATATCGGTCAAGTTGCGATTGTCGCTATTACCGACGGACGCGGTAATATTCCTTTGGCTCGTTCTTTGGGCGAACCGATTGTAGATGGAGAAAAGCCTGATATTAAAAAGGAATTGTTAGAAATTGCTGCCAAAATTCGTGGGTTGGGAATGCAGTTGCTGGTGATTGATACCGAGAGCAAGTTTATTTCGACTGGCTTTGCGAAGGAATTGGCCAAGACTTCTGGAGGGAAATACTATCACTTGCCGAAAGCTACCGAACAGTCGATCGCAGCTATGACTAAAAATGCTCTGCGTGACGCGATCGGCTAAAATCCTGATAGCCACATTTATCTGCGTTTATTCGCGTTTATCTGCGGTTAAAAATCCAAAAATTAGACTTTTTGCCAAAAAAAGTCTAATTTTTAACTCTCACTCTCCGGCGAGTCACTGCCAGCGAACCCGCAACTAAACCCAGCCCTATCACCGCCGAAGGCTCAGGAATTCTTACGGGCAGAGGTACGCGGTTTTCCGTCCCCCGGTTCGGGGTTGAAGAAATTGTACTTTGGGGGAGTTGACCGGTCTGAGCCAGCAGCAAATTTTCTGAACCCTGCCAGGAAGCAGCGGTAGAAACGGCTTGGACATTAGCTGCAACGGCAGCTTGACCGCCGGAAATAATGGCGGCGACAGCCAATAAAATCCCGGCTGTAGGGGGCAATAATTTTCGCTCAAAAAAGGTGGGCATTGGAAATTACCTATTTAGCAGTTTGTCGATAGAACTCGATCTATTCATTAATTTTATGGTTATCCTCTGTCTGAGCTACTGTGTGAGCTACCTTAGCAATTAACGGAACCGATTTTAGATTTTAGATTTTAGATTTTATATTTTATATTTTAGATTATTGAAGTTTCTGGTCTCTAGTTTCAACTAAGTCGCAAATCAAAAACCTAAAATCAACTGTGATCCCTGCCTCTAGCATATACTCCTTAATCCCCAATCGTAAATCCCCCATCCAAAATTGATTTACATCAGCTATTTGCGATTTAATCGACTTTAAGCTAGCCCTTGGCCGCAGATAGCGCCGACCCTTCAAACTCAATTATAGCTTTGCCGCGAGGCGCAACGGTGCGAGACAGCGACACGGCACAGACCTATACGCAGTCGATTATAAACAATCGATCCCTGGTTTGGAGTGATTTCACCCCCGTTCTTTATCAAATCTTTAAACTCTTTCAGGTTTTGCAAACAAAGTGTAAAGCTGTCACAATAATAGATAGAAATTCTCAGCCAAAATTAGGTAAATCCTCGTGAGTAACACTAGCAATTTCCGCGAAGCCGTGCGCGAGGCCAAAAACCACGCGCTGGTAGGCCCGAACGTCATCTCCAACGCTCTCCCCTTCGTGGGCGGCGGACTTGTCTTAACTGCTGTCGGCACCTACGGCGGCCTCGGAGTGATTCGTAACTATCCCGGGATCTTCTTTCCCACCTTCATTGCTGCGATCGTCCTACAATTAATTCTGTTCTTTGTCGCCCGCGGCGCAGCCGAACAAGGTAACAAAAATACCGCCTTGCCTCTGCTGGCAACCTACAGCTTGCTTACAGGCTACACCCTCAGCGGGTTGGTGTCTATAGCCCTCAGAAGCGAAGGCGTCGGCATCGCCGGTATTGGTTTTGCTGCACTTGGATGTGGCATTACCTTTATCGCCGCCCGCCAAATTGGCTCCAACCTTTCTGAACAAGACGGCATGGCCCTCACCAAAACTATCAGTTTAGGTGTCATTGCTTTGTTAGTCGTCGTTGGCGGTCAGTTTCTGCTCTCTCTATTTGGCGTCTACACCCCAACCTGGTTGGAAATTGGCATTTCTGGCATCGGCGTGTTTATATTTGCCGGCGCTGCGATCGTCGATTTTTACATATTACCCCGCAGCTACCGCGACGACCAGTATTTGCCCGCTGCTCTGTCGATGTACTTGACCTACATCAACTTGTTCATCTTTATTCTGCGCCTGCTGATTGCTCTCAACGGCCGCGAGTAATTGAAACTTTAGCTTATTAAAAAAAACCGCGGCTCGATCGACATCCTGCCGCGGTTTTTTTTTATTAAGATTTGGAATCAAGATAGTCGTCCTCGTTTCCTCTGTCCCTCATACAAAAAACTTATATCATGTTCACAGCGGGCAGACATAAGGTATAATTTTACTTTTTAATCACTCAATCAAAACTCTTGCTATCTAATTGTGTCGATCGCGATTTCAATATTAATCACAAATTAATCGGGGAAAACTCATGTACTTAAAATATGAAGATATTAGGAGAGTCAGCGTAGAAATTACCTCCAGGTGCAATGCAGCTTGTCCGCAGTGTCCCCGCACCGGCAACCCGATTTTGCCGGGGGCGGAATTAAAGATGGAGGATATTGAGAGAATTTTCCCACAAGAGTTTTGCTCTCAGTTGGATTTGGTGTATATGTGCGGCAACTACGGCGATGCTATGACTAGCAATACCACAATTCCGGCGATCGAATATTTGCACCGCATGGGAGTTCCTCATATCTGCCTGTACACCAACGGTAGCGGACGAAACCCTGACTGGTGGCAAGCCCTGGCAAAAGCGATGACAGGAGAACACGATCGCGTAATTTTTAGTATCGACGGGTTGGCCGATACTAACAGCATCTACCGCCAAAATACCAACTGGGACAGGATAATGCAGTCGGTTAATGCCTTCATCCAAGCTGGCGGAAAAGCTGTATGGCACTACTTGATATTTGAACACAACCAGCACCAAGTAGAAGCAGCACGCGATTTAGCCCAACAACTAGGATTTGTCGAGTTTGTACCGAAAGCAACCTCTCGTTTTGTAGCGAAAGAGATTTATGACAAAGAGTCCGCCAATCAACAGCCTCAAAAAGCAGAAAACTCTCAGGTAGAGGCTAAGAGCGATCGCCCCAACCAACCAGCAACAAATAATGCGTCAGCCCCTCAAAATCAAACACAGACGGCTGTTGGGTTGCACAAACAAGCTGAGGACTGTTTGAAACAAGGACTGCTCTCAGATGCGATCGCAGCCAGCCAACAAGCCCTAAAAATTCAACCTAATTTTGCAGCAGCCTGGAAAACCTTGGGCAATGCTGTTCAAGGTTTGGGGAAGATGCAAGCAGCAGCAGACTGTTACGCCAAGGCCCTCAAAATTCAGCCTAATTTTCCAGAAGTTTATGCTAATGTCGGCAGTCTTTATGCTCAACAGCAACAGTGGCAGCCAGCTAGTGCTTATTACCAAAAGGCGATCGAGCTTAAACCCAATTTTGCCGGAGCTTATCGCAATTTAGCTCAAGTTTTGACACAGTTGGGGCAACCAGAAAAAGCAAATTATGCTTGGTATCAAGCTATAGCTATCGAAACCTCTCAAGCACCAGAACCAACTCCTTCTGTCCCACCAAAGCGAGCCAGCGAAGAACTCCAACCCCCATCATTGGAACAATATAAAAATCCCCAGGGAGACCAATTTATCCAAGCTGTAGAAAAATTTGGTAGCCTAAATAATTACTACCGCAATGTAGAAATTAGCTGTCAAACTCAAGCCAGCCAAGAAATTTTCATTAGTTTTGAAGGGGAACTCTGGCCTTGCTGTTGGGTAAGCCATACTAAATACGCTGTTTATAACCACACTTACAGACCGCAAATGCTGGCTTTAATTGAAAAGTACGGAAATGGCTTTAATTCTCTCAGAACTCAATCGGTGAAAGATGCGATCGCCAGAGATTGGTTTCGCGAAGACCTCACAAAAAGTTTTTCCTGTTCTAAAAGGTTGGACGTATGCGCTCACGAATGCGGTAAAACTTTCAATTCAACAGGTTCGCAGTATATATAAGAAGGAAGGCACGACACGGATTTGGACACTGATACACCGATTAGTTGCTGAAATGTCGAAATTTCAGCTAAACTTAAAAATACACCCCACAACTAGGAGAACTCACAGTGGAAGTTCTAGACATCAAACACAATATCGAAACATTGTCCGATCGACTGGGTACAACCCAGGACTATCTTTGACATCCCCGCACTCACAGCCAAAATTCAAGACTTAGAGCAAATCTGCGCCCAACCAGCATTTTGGGACGACCAAGATCGAGCTCAAGAAACTCTCCAAGAACTGAATGACCTCAAATCTCACTTAGAACAATACAGCAATTGGCAAACTAGCTTAGAAGATGCTAGAGCTATTTTAGAACTGCTGGAGTTAGAAGCCGACGAGTCCCTGTTCCAAGAAGCCTCATCGAGTCTTTCTCAGTTAACCCGCGAACTCGACCAGTGGGAACTGCAACAATTACTATCTGGGCCCTACGATGAAGGCGGCGCTGTTTTGACAATTAACGCCGGGGCCGGCGGTACAGATGCTCAAGATTGGGCCGAAATGCTGCTGCGGATGTACACCCGCTGGGGGGAAAGTCAAGGTTACAAAGTACATTTAATGGAAATTTCCGAGGGAGAGGAAGCAGGTGTTAAATCTGCTTCTTTGGAAATTGTCGGCCGTTACGCTTACGGTTATATGCGATCGGAAAAAGGCACTCACCGCTTGGTCAGAATTTCGCCTTTTAATGCTAACGACAAGCGTCAAACCAGTTTTGCTGGCGTTGAAGTGATGCCAATTCTCGATCGATCCGTACAGTTGGACATTCCCGAAAAAGATTTGGAAGTAACTACTTCCCGCGCGGGCGGCAAGGGCGGGCAAAATGTTAACAAGGTAGAAACCGCAGTCCGCATCGTTCACCTTCCTACCGGTTTGGCCGTCCGTTGCACGGAAGAACGCAGTCAGTTGCAAAACAAGGAAAAAGCTTTGGCATTACTCAAGGCTAGGCTGTTGGTGATTGCTAAGGAACAGCGGGCTTCGGAAATTGCCGAGATTCGCGGCGACATGGTGGAGGCGGCTTGGGGCCAGCAAATTCGCAATTATGTTTTTCACCCCTATCAAATGGTCAAGGATTTGCGTACTGGAGTAGAAACAACCGCCATCGCAGATGTGATGAACGGCGAATTAGACCAGTTTATTCAAGCTTACCTGCGGCAGGAAAATCAGTTGATAGCCCAAACTGATTCAACCGCGCGAATCTAATTCGCGCCTTGACATACAAAGTCTGGCTGTGCAAACTAAAGAATCAAGAGCGGGGATGGCAGCGGATTTGCTATAATTTTGGGGTTTTGGCCGATCGCCCGACCTTCAACAGGTCGCGCGGTCAAAAACCTTGATATGATAAAACTTGATCTGACAAACACTAAGGAGAAATAATGACCCAAGTTGTAATAGGCGAAAATGAAGGGATTGAGTCAGCCCTGCGACGGTTTAAGCGACAAGTTTCTAAAGCGGGTATTTTCCCCGACATGAGAAAGCACCGCCACTTTGAAACTCCGTTGGAAAAGCAGAAGCGCAAAGCTATTGCCAGAAGGACTAAGAGACGCTTTCACCGCAATAACAAGCCCTAGAATTATTAGCACTAAATTGATTCGGCAGATATAATGCCTTGCGATTCTAGTACCGCAGCGACTCGGAGAATCACCGCTTCGCTGTAGGGAGCACCAATAATTTGTACCCCCAAGGGCAAAGCGCCGGGCCGCTGTACGGGCACGCAAAGAACGGGCAAGCCAATAAATGATAGGGGTTGGGTGAACAGTCCGAGATTGGGACGCACTAAGATTTCTTGTCCGGCTATTACCATTTTCTCGACGCCAATTTCAGGGGCAGCTACCGGGGTTGCGGGTGCGAGGATGATGTCTGTGTGTTGGAATATTTCGCGAATTCGATCGCGGTACCACTGTCTGAATCTCTGGGCTTGCAAGTACCAAGTCGCAGGGATCAGGGTTCCCGCTAGAAAGCGATCGCGCGTGGCAGGATCGAAGTCTTGAGGGCGCGATCGCAAATTGTCTAAATGCAAGTTTCCCCCCTCGCAAGCGGTAATGATAAATGCCGCAGCCCTGGCGCGATCGGATTCCGGTATGCTGACTGTTGCAAGCCCCCCTATTTTTGGGGGGTTTGTTGTTTTTTCTGTGTCTACACCACAATCCAAGACATTTGTCAAGGCTTTAGCAACTATTTCTACAGCATCCATTGCTTCCGGTTGAGTTCCTGTAGCGAAATACCCGTCAGCAACAGCAATTCGCAATCCTTCGATACCTTGATTTAACTGCGGCGAACAAAGTTCTGGCGGGCGTGGAGTGCAAACTGGGTCACGAGAATCAGGGCCTTGCAGGATATCGTACAGCAGCGCCATATCTCTGATCGATCGCCCAAACGGCCCCACACAATCCAAACTACCCGAAAATAAATAAGCGCCAGCCCTGGACAAACGGCCGTAAGTAGGCTTAAACCCAAAGACACCGCACAAAGCAGCCGGTACGCGGATGGAACCGTTAGTATCAGAACCGAGGGTGATGGGTACAAAACCGGCGGCGACTGCTGCTGCGGAACCGCCGCTGGAACCGCCGGCGATGCGCGCAGTATCGCGGGGATTGCGAGTCGGGCCGTAGTGGCTGTTTTCCGTGACGAAACCGTAGGCGTACTCATCCATGTTGAGCGTACCCACGAGCACAGCCCCGGCTTGTTTGAGTCGGGCGACCACAGCCGCGTCCTGGGTAGCCGGAGGATTGTCAGCGTTAATTTTTGACCCTGCTAGAGTAGTAATTCCGCCGATATCGAACAGGTTTTTGACTGCGAAGGGAACGCCTGCTAAAGGGCCTGGGTTTTGGTTATTTGCGATCGAATTATCAATATTTTCGGCTGCTGCGAGTGCGCTTGATGCAGTGATTGCAGTAAAGCAATTAAAAGCTTTATCCTTAACAGCAATCCGTTCCAAAGCAGCACTTACCGCCTCTGTAGCCGTAACCTTACCACATTTAACAGCCGCTGCCGTAGCAACCGCATCAGCCTTCTCTAAAAAACATCTGCGTTCATCTGCGTTCATCGGCCCTCATCTGCTGTTAAAAATCTAAGGTTCAAACACCGGCGCGACTTCTACTTCTTGAGGTAAAGGGAATTCAGTAACGAGTCGGGCGATCGCAGCTATTCTCTCGAAGTTTACCACAACACCGGGGCGGTGTTCCGGGTCTAAGGGTAAGTTTATCAGTTCAGCGGTGCGATCGACATATTCTTCTATATTTGTCATTAGTCCATCCCAAACAACATCAGCGTTCATCCGCGTACATCTGCCCTCATCTGCGGTTGAAAATCTAAGATTCAGATATACGTGCGATCGATTATTGTATTGTAATTGCGATCGGGCTGTCATTTATTATTGCTCAGTTTTTTGTATTCCTCGGATTGTCTGATATCATCTAGAGGCGATTTTTTCTCAGGTGGTTCATCAGGAGAAAACTTTATACAGACCTGCGTTTGCCAAGACTGCAAAGTTTGATTAAGTTCTATTTGAAGCTTTCCTTTTTGCCAACCCTTGGAACCAATTTTTAGAATTTGACAATCAATTCCTTCTGGAGGCGATTTCCAGTTTATATCTCCTCCCATAATTTTTGTTTCTTCGTTAATCGACAGATATTGTATCCACTGAATTATCGATTTCTCACGTTGGTTAGTTTCTGCTACATAAGTCTGAAGCATTATCTTGTTAAACTTACTGTAGGCTAGCTCTTTAAATCGGCGAACCGTAAAAGTAGCTTGACCCAATAACAAAACATCATCATCGCCGTCTAGTGTCTCATAGCTTCTATTGATTTCAACTTTTTCGTCCATTTTATTTCACAATATTCTGCTACTTGATATTTTATACTATTTGGAGGTGTGTGAGTCAAGCTGGTTAACAAAATCAATTGACTATCGCACTTTTCCAATCAAACACTGACAGTTTCCCGCAATTTCTCAACGGCAACATCCAGCGCAGGCAAAGTATAATCCTCAGCATCCATCAATTCCTTAACCTTCTCAAAAATCTCAACCTCCGCCTCTTCCTGATCCGTTAGCTTATCATAAAAACAAGGGTCAGTAAACCACTGCTCAAAAGCAAACCTTAACACCCCATTCTGGTCAAGCATAAACTGCCAATACTTAGAAACGCGGTTATCAACTACTTCAAACAGCGGTGCCGGAGTCTGTATGGGATAATAGGTGTAATTATCATCACAAATATAGTACCAAACTATTCCCTGCCACGAGCGGATTGCATAAACAACATATTCCTTGCCAACTGTCAACGGCAATTCAACCTTTTTAGTATAACCTCGGGCCGGATCAATATAATTTTCCGGTAGAGCTTCCCCAGTATTAGCAATACAGCGAACAATCATAACTTGTCTACCTATAAATTCTTAGGTGCTATTTTAGGATATTGTCGTTTAAACTTTAATTCAACTTGTTGCGAAATTTCCCCGTTTTCAAACCAGTGCACTTGTACGGAAGCTCCATTAATTACAAAAGCCTGAATGCTGGTTATTTTGTACCAGTCTTCGGGATTACCTCCATAGAGGGCAACCAGTCTGGAAACATCACCTAGTATATCGCCAGGCCCGCCCTGAATTGCTCTACAATTACCCGCTTTAGCATCTTGCAGGAGCAATTGCTCTGGTAAATTTCTCGGACTTTCATCGGGAATAGCACCTTGATTCACAATTTAACAGCTTCAAATATTGTTTGTCAAACAGGATAAAAACTAATTTTAGCAGGTTCAGTTTCCGCGAGCAACTTTCCCCGCGAAATCACATACCGAACCGCAGCGCGCCTCCTAATTGCATCATAACAATCCTCAGCATCCAACACAATCAAATTTGCAGGTTTCCCCGCCTCTATCCCATAATTATCCTCTCCCAGATTAAGAGTTTTAGCACCGTTGACAGTCACCATATTAAAACAAGCTGCAATCTCAGCCATTCCCGTCATCTGACAAACATGAACCGCCATATGAGCGACATCCAACATATTTCCCGTACCTAAACTATACCAAGGATCTTGCACGCAGTCGTGACCAAAACTCACATTCAATCCCTGCTGCCACAACTCCTTAACCCGCGTCACCCCACGGCGTTTGGGATAAGTATCAGCGCGGCCTTGCAGGGTGATATTAATTAAAGGATTGGCAATAAAATTAATTCCCGATTTTGCCAAACTTCCCATCAGCTTAAAGGCATAAGCATTGTTGTAAGAACCGAAAGCCGTCGTGTGGCTAGCCGTCACCCGCGAACCCGCCCCGCTTCTAATCGCACAAGCTGCTACCACTTCCAAAAATCTCGACTGTTCATCATCGATTTCATCGCAGTGAACATCTATTAATCTATTGTATTTTTCAGAAAGTTCAAAAATTCGTTCAACCGACTTCACCCCATCTTCCCGCGTCAACTCATAATGCGGAATCCCGCCCACAGCATCCGCACCCATATCCAGAGATTTCTCTAAAAGTTTGTCATTTTCTGGACTTCCATAAATCCCGTCTTGGGGAAAAGCCACAACTTGCAGAGTCATCCAATCTTTGACTTGTTCTCGGACTTCCAAAAGTCCTTGCAAAGCAGTCAGCGTCGGTTCGCTAACATCAGCGTGACTCCTGACAAACAAAATCCCTTGAGACGCTTGCAGCCTTAAAGTTTCAACAGCCCGTTTTTTGACATCATCCAGCGTTAAACTTTGCTTCCGTTCCCCCCAGATTTGAATTCCCTCGAACAAAGTGCCGCTTTGATTCCATCGCGGTTCCCCCGCAGTCAAAGCCGAATCGAGATGAATGTGCGACTCCACAAAAGGAGGACTAACTAAATTGCCTTGAATGTCGAGTTCGCGTTCGCCAAATTCTGAGATGTGCGGCGAAACGGCAACTATTTGGTCATCATCGATAGCAATATCTACCGTTGGGCGATCGTCGATCGCACCTAACAAACGACATTGCCGCAGAACAATGCTATACTTTTGCTCAGGCATGACAATTGCACCTAAATTTAACACTTGTAAACGCGATACTTCCTAGTTGCTACTCAGCCTAGTGAGACCAAAAGAATTCCCCAATCACTTGCGAACCCCCTCCTTCTCCTCCTCTGCGGTTAAAAAATCTTACTCAAAAAACCCACCTATAACCATAATCACCCAGAAAAAAACGCAACTACAAATCGCCAACATCAGACAATCTCAAACTCCAGATTGTGATTTTTCACCAAATCAAAGGTAAAATGGTCAACCACATTAGTATTGCTCAACTCCAGATTGTAAAAATCAACAAAATCCGCATCAAAATACGGCCCAGCGTGCCAAGTACCCACATCTAACTTAATAAAACAATTGCCCGGAATCCGAAAAGCAGCCATATCCTCTAAACTCGGTTTATAACTATCCCCAGGAGGCGCAACCGCCATCAACCAATCCTTCCCCTCCAAAGAACCCAAACACTGAGTACATTGAACGTGTCGTGTAATTTTGCCAAACTTGCGACCTTTATGGTGCAGCCGCATAATGTAAAATCTAGGAATACCATTTTGCAAACTTAACTGAGCATCCTCACCATCGAAAGACTTACCATCAACAGCCGCAAAGATAACTTGACCGTAACGCCGAAAATTCTCCGGTGTCACCCATTGTGCGGATAACTGCTTAGTCGAAATTGATTCGCTCATAAATCCCAACATCCCTAGCTTGATCCGTCATGAACATTCTAATACAGTAAATCCTCTCTCTTCTCTTCTCTGTGCCCTCTGTGTCCTCTGCGGTTTAAATAAAAAAATCTAGTTCGCTTTCTCGATCGCGCAAATTACCCTTACAATCAAATTTAGCGCACTGCTCTCTTCTCTTCTCTGTGTCCTCTGCGGTTAATTAAATAAAAAAATCTAGTTCGCTTTCTCGATCGCCCAAAACACCCTTACAATCAAAATCAGCACACTGCTGCAAAAAACGAGCCGGAATATCAGGTCGAGCACCCCAATGCAAATGCAAATAAGAAGCGTGTACCTGACAAACTCCCCAACCTTCAGCAACCGCCTCAACTTCCCCCCGCTTGCCATACCTCCAACTGTGATAAACTGGATTACTCGGTTCCACAGTTAAGTGCGATCGATGAAACTCATGTCCCCAAACCTCATCAAGAGCAGTTAACACCGAACTATCCCTCACCGCCACAGCTTCTCGGTATCCCAGCGTCAAACGCTTTCCCATCGCAGCAGCAGTTTTCAACACTCCCACCCCTGACCAATAATTGCCATCGAAGTCTACAATAGAATCACACAAGTACATCAAACCGCCGCACTCCGCATAAGTCGGCATTCCCGAAAAAATAGCACTTCTTACCGCATCCCGAATTAAAACATTACCGCTCAATTTTTGAGCAAACACTTCGGGAAAACCACCACCAAAATATAACCCTTGTACATTGTCAGGAAAAACCGAGTCATCAAGGGGACTCCAAAATACTAACTCCGCACCCAACTCTTCCAACAAATCAAGATTGTCCTGATAGTAAAAATTAAAAGCCCGATCGCGCGCAACCGCAATCCTCACTCCAAATTGTTTTCCCAAAGAGTTGACAACAGCATCTTTTTGAGTTACAATAGGCGAAGGGAGAGTGTGCCTACCCAAAAGTTGCTCAGACCCCTCACCCCCCGCATTTCGAGTTGCAGCCAACAAAGGCAAAAGTTGCTCCCAGTCAAAACTAACAGCAGCCAAATCAGCCAGTTTATCGATCGCAGCATGAAGATTCGGCAACTCCTCAGCAGGAATCAGCCCCAAATGTCGATCGGGAATAGTAACAGCCTCATCCCTACGCAAAACGCCCAAAATAGGTAAATTGAGCGGTTGGAGAGCATCTTGAAGCAGTTCCAAATGTCGATCGCTCGCCACCCGATTCAGCACCAAACCAGCGAATTTAAGGTCAGGGTTAAAAGAACGAAAACCGTGGGCGATCGCAGCCACCGAACCAGAGAGCCTGCTGCAATCTATCACAAACAATACCGGCAAATTCAGCAAATGAGCAACATGAGCCGTAGAAGCAAAGGAAATAGAATAGTGTTGTTTTCCTTCTGGCTTCCTTAAATCCGTTAAATCCGTTACATCCTTTACATCTCGTACAACCGTTGCCGAACTTCTATCCGTTACATCCGTTACGAAATCCGTTGCCGAACTTTCTTCTTCCTTCTTCCGAGAAACCCCATCAAATAGCCCCATCACCCCTTCAACTAAGGCATAATCGACATCTTGAATATGACGAGAAAAACACTTTTTTACATAAGATTCAGACGTTAATACCGGGTCTAAATTTCGACAGGGGCGACCAGTAACAAAAGCATGAAACATGGGGTCAATGTAATCGGGACCAACCTTAAACGATTGAACATTCAAGCCGCGACGGATTAAAAAAGCTAAAATGGCGATCGTTACAGTAGTCTTTCCCGCACCGCTGCGTTCGCCAGCAATTACTAAAGTCATAGTTATAGTTAGTTAAAATAAATAATACATAAGATTGCCAAAGTCGCTTTCCAATCAGAAAATCATCTGTGTTAATCTGCCTTGCATCTGCGGTTTCTGTATCAATCAAAGATTTATTCAATCTTTCCTCATAAAAATAGACAGTTGATAAAGTTATGAGTATTGCTCTCGCACCGCTCAAATAATAACTATTTAACGAACCGCGAAGACGCTAACTAAGAGCGCGAAGGAAGAAAAGAGAAGAATAAAAGTAGGGCAGACATTGCCTGCCCCACTGAATATTAACTCAATCCGTCTTGCTTATTTTTTTCTCCTTTCTCCTGATTCCATCCATCCGTTACATCCGTTACATCCGCTACACAATCCGTTGCCGAACTTCTCTTTACCGCTTAGCTAACTTCAGCATTTGAGCCGTCACTGCCAAACTTTCTTCGTAAAGCACATCTCGGCCCCAACTCTGGAGGTGCTGACCCAGCAACTGTTCCGTTACCTGATCGAACAGAGGACTCACCTGGTTAAACCGATCGGTTTGAGCGCCGCCCTTCGTTTCCATCCGCATACAGCCACCGACTTCCGAACACAGAACCGTACCGCAGTCAGCCTTTTCGTTTGTAGAATTCAAACGCACAGCAATCAAATCGCCCGCGACATCGCCCGAATCAGCAGTAGGAATAGCAGCCAACTCAGCTTCGACAACCCGTTCGTCCGGCCCCGCGAATTTAATTCGCTTGATCTGGTAATCGCCTTCCTCTTGTTTGAAAGCAACCGGACGCCACTGAAGCCGACTCGCCAGCCAACCCAAATACATCAGCGCTTGCGTAGAATTGTCCTGTTCGTAATCGATCGTCACGCGATCGATTTCCCGAATCGCAGCCCGACGTTCCGGCGCGTCAAAAGCCTCAGCAGCCAACTCCTGCCACGCGGCCAGCCGGCGCCAATTGAGATCCGCGATCGGAATTCCCTCCTCGATCAGACTTTGCATCAACAGCAATTCAGCTTCACACTCGGCAAAGCTGCTAGAGTCAACAATCACAGAACTGCTAATTGCCGCCAGCCGCTGGAACAAACCTCGATCGGCATCAGGATTCGCCTTCCACCACAGCAGCGTCGGCAAATCAGCGATAGTCAACGCCGTCACGATGCCGCTCACCCGTTCCAAAGCAGCTTCCGTACCCCGCAGCGTAATGTACTCGCAGCAGATCAGATTGCCAGTGGTGCGCTTGTGAACCGGACAATAAGCAGCCACTTGAGCCTGCACGCCCGTATCTTCCCCCGCCGTCGGGCACAGAGCAATAATCCGGCAGGGATTGGCAGCCACAATCGCGTCAGCCACGCCCGAACCCCCGGAACCCAAACCACTCGATCCCATCTCCTCGCCTTTTGAATTTTTGCGAGCCACTTCTTCCCGCAAAGTCGCCAGCAATTCAGCGTTAGGTTTACCAGTTCTCGGCAGCCCGTAAGCTTTTTGAGCAGCCCTGATGCTAGATGCCGTCATCGGCCCAGTAATACCGTCTACCGGCCCGTCGTAAAACCCCAGATCCGCTAATAAACGCTGAGTTTCTTCCGGTTCGTAGACTACAAAAGTAAAAGTTGTTGCCCTAGTAGCGCTCGGAAAATCGCCATTTGACCCCGATTCTCTGTAACTTTCCCAAATTTGACTCAATTCGGCCTCTATTTGGTCGATCGACACATCTTTAGGACTTTGTAGCGAAACCAGAGGCGGAGCTTTCATCGGTGTCATCGTCATAAATCTTCTCTCCTTTCTTATTAGTTATTAGTCATTAGTCATTAGTCATTAGTCATCAGTCATTAATTAGTTAGCCGTTCTTAGTTAGCCGTTCTTAGTTAGCCCTTCTTAGCTAATCACTAATACTAATGCTGACCTATAACTAAGGACTAATGACTGCTGACTAATGACTCTTAAAGTCTTCGCCACTTGCGGCCGTCTCTGTTAATTAGCAGTTCTGCTTCCGTCGGTTCCCAAGTACCCGCTTCGTATTTAGGAACCAAATCTTGGTCGTTGGAGGATTCCCAAGCCATCAGGGCCGGCGTTACCACGCGCCAAGCTTCTTCCACTTCATCAGAGCGGGTAAACAAAGTTTGGTCGCCTAGCATACAGTCAATTAACAGTCGATCGTAAGCATCCGAAGATGTCACCCCAAAGGAAGAACCGTAACTGAAATCCATATCCACCGTCCGCGTCCGCAAATCCGGTCCCGGCATTTTCGCCTCGAACCTCAGCGAAATCCCCTCATTGGGATGCACGCGCATGGTCAAAACGTTTGGAGTAGTTTGTTGGGCCGCGGACTGAAAAATTAACAGCGGCACTTCCCGAAACTGAATCGCAATTTCGCTAACTTTTTTCGGCAACCGCTTGCCGGTTCGCAGGTAGAAAGGCACTCCCTGCCAGCGCCAGTTGTCAATCATAAACTTCATCGCCACAAAAGTCGGCGTTGTCGAGTTGGCAGCCACCCCCGGTTCTTCGTGATATCCTGGCACCGGTTTGCCCTTCATCCAACCTGCTGAATATTGACCCCGAATCGCTGAGAACTCTAAGTTATTCAAATCTGCCAAGCGAGTTGCTTGCAGAACTTTCATCTTTTCGGTGCGGATGCTGTCAGCGTCGAGCGAGTTCGGCGGTTCCATCGCCGTCAGACAGAAAATCTGCATCAAGTGGTTTTGCAGCATATCGCGCAACGCCCCAGAGGATTCGTAGTAACCAGCCCGGTCTTCTACGCCTACTGTTTCTGCAACTGTAATTTGTACGTGATCGACAAATTGCCGATTCCACAGCGGTTCAAAAATCGCGTTCGCAAACCGGAATACCATTAAATTCTGAACAGTTTCTTTACCCAAATAGTGGTCGATCCGGTAAACTTGCTGTTCTTGGCAAACCTTCTGCACAACTCGGTTGAGAGCTTTTGCTGAACTCAAGTCGCGGCCGAAGGGTTTTTCAATTACTAAGCGGTTTTTTAGTGGATCTGCCAGCATTTGAGCAGCGCCCAGTTGCCTAATTGCTTCTGGGAAAAAGTTCGGGGAAACTGATAGATAAAATATGTGATTGCCGCGAGTTCTCCTTTCTTCGTCGAGTTCCGCTAAGAAAGCTTTGAGTTTTTGATAGCTTTCCGGGTTATCAATGTCGCCCGGACAATAGTACAAACCTTTAGCGAATTCTTGCCAAAATTCTTCATTGCCAATGCCGCCGCCAAATTCTTCAATGCCTTCGCGCATTTGCTCTCGGAAGTAATCGTGACTCCAAGGGCGGCGGGCTACTCCCACGACTGTAGTTTCCGGTGGCAAGCGTCGATCGCGCTTCATCTGATAAATTGCAGGTACCAGTTTGCGCTGGGTGAGATCCCCAGAAGCTCCGAAGATTACCAGAATTTGTGGTTCCGGCACCCGTTCTTTTCGCAAACCGACGCGCAGTGGATTTTCAAGTAGCGTTACCATTTATTTTCCTTTTTCTAGTGCTGTTAACCGTGCCAAGACACCATGATAGTTTGCGGTCATTTCTGCTAGTTGCTGGGTCAGAGAGTTAATCGATTCTTAATACTGCTAGAGGAGGCAGATGATTTTGCTCTCTAGGAACTCTGACACCCATTAATCTCAAAATTCCTAGAGAGGATTTAAAACTCAGCCTTTAAGAACCCAAATAATTATCTACTCCGATTCCTAAATGCTTCTGCCTTTCAGGATACAGATATCTGCCTAAGCGACGGGTGACAACTTCTGCACTTTCTCTTGCAAGGAATCCATCAGGGATTGGAACGGATTGACGAATTTCTCAATCCCGTCGATGAGCAAGTCTGCCATCACTTTGTCCAAGTTGATGTCGATGTCGGGATCTTTGAGACTTTCGATCAGGGTGTAAGCTTCTGCAACGTTGTTCTCAATCCGGGGTGCGACATCGCAGTGGTCGAAACAAGCTTCAACGGTGTTCGGTGGCAAAGTGTTAACGGTGTCGGGGCCGATTAGTTCATCGACGTACATCACATCGCTGTAGTTGGGGTTTTTGGTGCTGGTGGAAGCCCACAGCAAGCGCTGTACTTTCGCTCCTTTAGCTGCTAAAGCTTGCCAGCGATCGCTCGCTACGATCTCTTTATACTTCTGGTAAGCTATCTTCGCATTGGCGATCGCCACTTTCCCCTTCACCGCTTCGAGTTTAGCTTTTGTGGAAATATCTGTGACATTTTTGAGTTTCTCGTCAATCTTGCCATCGACATTGATGTCGATCCGGCTCAAGAAGAAACTGGCAACAGAAGCAATATTGCTCACATCCAAACCTTTAGCCACCCGCGCTTCCAAACCGCGAATGTAAGCCCAGAAGGTTTCGACGTAGCTGTCAACGGAGAACAGCAAAGTCACGTTAACGTTAATGCCTTCGCTGATGACTCGCTCGACTGCGGGCAAACCTTCAGCGGTTCCCGGAATCTTAATCATCACGTTTTCTTTGCCGAGGGCTTGGTAATAGCGCAGGGCTTCGCTAATCGTGCTTTCTGTATCGTTGGCGATCGTCGGTGGCACTTCAATGCTAATGTAGCCGTCCAAACCCTTCGACTCTGCGTAAACTGGGGCGAAGATGTCGCAAGCGTTGCGGATATCTTCAAATACCAGAGATTCGTAAATCTCCATGACAGATTTACCCGCCCGGATGCCCGCTTCGATATCCGCGTCGTAAATCACATTGCCCGCGATCGCTTTCTCAAAAATAGCTGGATTAGATGTAATCCCACGCAGTCCCCTACTTTCAATCATCTGTTTGAGTTCGCCGGACTCGATCAGATCGCGAGTCAAATTGTCCATCCAAATACTTTGGCCAATTTCTTTGATTTCTAACAGGTGATTCTTTGTTGTTTCCGCCATTACTGTAACTCCTACCATTTGATAATTGGGAATTGGGAATTTAGGATGGGGTCTAAAAGCATTGGGCATTGCTTAGTTGTTAGTTGTGATTTTTTGGTTTTAATCACCAATGACTAATGACTAATGACTAATGACTAATGACTAATGACTAATGACTTCACTCTTGGACTGTTCTAGGATTGCGCGATCGATCTTGAATAAAAGACTCAACCATCGCTACATTTTCTTTACTGCCGACAATCAAGGGCGATCGCTCGTGCAGTTTGGTCGGCACAACGTCTAAGATGTCTTGAATGCCCGTACTGGCGCGCCCGCCGGCTTGCTCCATCAAAAACGCCAAAGGAGCCGATTCGTAGAGCAAGCGCAATTTGCCCTCCGGTTGTTTGACCGTTCCGGGGTACAAAAACACGCCTCCCTGGAACAAAATCCGGTGGAAATCTCCCACCAAAGCCCCACCGTACCGGGCGCTGTAGCCTTCGCTGCGGTGTACATACCGAATGTAGTCTCTCAGAGATTCCTCCCACTGCCAGAAGTTGCCTTCATTAACGCTGTAAATTGGGCCGCGATCGGGAACCTTAATGTTTTCGTTAGCTAGAATAAACTCGCCCAAACTGGGATCGAGGGTAAAGGAATGAACACCCTGACCGATCGAATAAACCAGCATGGTACTGGGGCCGTAGAGTACATAACCAGCGGCAATTTGTTTGCGTCCATGTTGCAGCAAGTCGGAAGCAGAACCATCTTCATCGTCCCCCTCTTGCTTGCGGATGCTGAATATGGAGCCTACATTGAGATTGATGTCAAGATTGGAAGAACCGTCTATGGGGTCGTAGAGCAGACTGTAACGCCCGATCGGACAATTTTCGGGAATGTAGTAGGGTTTTTCCATTTCCTCCGAAGCCAAGCGGCATACCAGTCCGCTTTGCTGGAATACCGAGATAAACACTTCATTGGCATAGATATCCATCTTTTTGACGGATTCTCCCTGCACGTTCGTAGCCCCTGTAAACCCCAAGGCATCTGCCATTAATCCGGCTCTGCTGAGTCGCCTCGCGATCAGCTTGGCTGCGAGCCCGATGCGATTCATCAGGGCACTGAGATCCTGAGCATCTGCTGAAAAGCTTTGAAGTTGCTGGAGTACGTGACGAGATAGGGTTGTGCAATCGCGGTCTAAGGCTTGCACCTGATCTATCGGCCCCAAGCGGGTTTCCCCTGTCGGCGCGTTTACCATGATTTTGATGTCCTCCCTGTCTTGCTGCTCTGGATTTGGGTTCGATGGAGTCCTTGACTCTTGCTCCTGAATCGGCTAAAAGACCGATCGTCCCCCAACTTCTATCTTAGGGAGGGTTTTGCGAAAGGGCGTCGAACTTTAGGTGAATTTTAGATCCCCATCGAAAATTGAGGCGTTCGATCGACTGTTGAGTCGGGAATTGTATCCAAAATCACTACTTTTTTTGATTAACCGCAGAGGACGCAGAGGGCGCTGAGAGAGAAAGTGGCGATAGAGAAGCCTACGAACGTTGGCTAGCATCTCAAAAAGACCGACAACTTCCTTTGCGCGAAGAAGATGTAGAACCTATTGTTAATTTGCCGGAATTGCTTGCAGGCATTTACGATCGCGCCGGCTATGATTATCGGCTCGATTACGATCAAGATCCCGTACGCAAATTTTCGCCAAAGGTGATATGACACTCCAAAATTCTGGGTAAGCTCTCCATAGAAATACGGTAATTGAAATTTAAGCAAATATACAGAGTCCGTCATTGACTTTTCTATTGACTTGTTTGAAATATACTCAAACACTCAATTTACATTGCATAAATTTTTCAAAATTTGGGTTTTTAAAACCCAAGTATAAAATGTTTGTTGGTACTCATCAACCCAGGATAATGCTATGGATATTGTTGAACAAATTCCCCATAACTTAGTCAAACACTATCAAATTAAAAAGCTACTCGGAGAAGGCGGTAGTAGCACAACTTATGAAGCCGTTGACCTCCAAACACACCAGCGAGTCGCACTCAAAGCTTTGTCTTTACAGAAGATGAATGACTGGAAAGTCCTGGAACTCTTTGAACGAGAAGCCAATGTTTTATCAAAATTGAATCATCCGGGAATTCCGCGTTATTTGGATTATTTTTATGTCGATACTCCCGATAACCGTTGTTTTTATATAGTACAAGAACTGGCCCAAGGGCAATCTCTAGCCAGTTTAGTCGAAAATGGCTGGCACGCTAGTGAACCTGAAATTCAACGCATTGCAACACAAATTTTGGAGATTTTAGTTTATCTCCATTCACAGACACCACCTGTTATCCACCGGGATATTAAACCCGAAAATATTGTTTTCAAATCGCCGATCGATTCCCACAAACAAAAAGATTGGTCAGTCTGCTTGGTAGATTTTGGAGCAGTGCAAAACACTTATTACAATACTTTAATGCGAGGAAGTACCGTAGTTGGAACCTATGGTTATATGGCTCCAGAACAATTTCTCGGACAAGCCGTACCTGCAACAGATTTATATGGTTTAGGAGCGACATTGTTGTATTTACTAACCCACCGTTCCCCCGCCGAATTACCGACAAATATACTAGAGAAAGATTTTCGCTCTCAAATTCAGATTTCTTCAGCATTTGCCGATTGGTTAGAAAAAGCGATCGCCTCAGATTTAGAAAACCGCTTTGAATCGGCACAAGAAGCGCTTGAATCTCTTCGCAATCCTCGAATAGTTAACGTTAAATCCAATCCGACGCAATGGAAAAAGCGCCTCAAAATAGGAATTGCTGCTATTGCTACTGTTGCTGTTTTCAATCACTTTAAATATCCCATCCTCAACCGGATTGGATTTACCCCCAATGCAGTTGTCAAGGCTGTTGAACGGGGAGATACTAAAACTGTTAGGCATTATCTGGATATTGGTATTAATGCTAATAGTAGGGTAAATAACAAGAATTTACTACACTTTGCTGGCTCAAAAGAGGTGGCAGAATTGTTAATTGCCAAAGGTGCAGATGTCAACGCTAAGGGTCCATATGGCTGGACCCCATTACACATCGCTGCTATGTTCGATCGCATAAAAGTGGCACAGACGCTAATTGCTAAAGGTGCAGATATTAACGCCTGGGGAGAAGCTCAATTTGAGCCGTGTAATATTACATGTACAACTCCTCTGTTCTTTGCCCGATCGCCTGAAATGGCCAAGTTGCTGATTGCTAAAGGTGCGGATGTCAATGCCAAAAACAAAAATGGCTTGACTCCTCTACATAGAGCGCGATCGAAGGCGATCGCAAAGATACTACTCGCCGCAGGCGCAAAAATTAACATCAAAGAAGACAATGCCCAAAATGGCAAGAGTACAGCTTTATTACATAAGGCAGCCCAAATAGGTTTTAAGGAGTTGGTACAACAGCTAATTAAAGACGGTGCAAATGTGGCGATCCGCGATGACTATCGAAGAACTCCACTGCACTATGCAACCACAAAAGAAGTTGCTGCTTTGCTAATGTTGGATGTCAATGCTAGGGACAAATCTGGAAATACTCCGTTACACCTAGCTGTCGATCGAGGATCTCAAGATATCGCTGAACTGCTAATTGCTAATGGTGCAAGGGTTAACGTTAGAAATGAGAACGGTCAAACTCCATTGTATCGAGCGATCGCGATCGGACACAATGAGATTGCTGCACTGCTAATTAACAACGGTACAGATGTCAATAATATAGATGGATCTGGCACAACTCCACTGCACAAAGCCGCACATTATGGCACTGTAAAAATCTTAAAATTGCTGATTGCTAAAGGTGCAGAAATTAATATCCAGGATAATCAAAGAAAAACTCCACTGGATATCGCCGTAGACCTGAAACTTCAGGATACAGTGGTGCTGCTAATTAGTAAAAACCCAGATGTTAATAGTGAAGACAAAGAAGGCAGAACTTTACTGCATATCGCTGTCGATTTCAAACTTGAGGATGTAGCCAAACAACTCATTGCCAAAGGTGCATTCGTTAATGCCAAAAATAACTTGCTTCAAACTCCCCTGCATCTTGCTGTCGATCGAGGCTATCAAGATATCGCTGAACTGCTAATTGCTAATGGTGCAAGGGTAAACGCTAGAAATGCGAACGCTCAAACTCCATTGTATCAAGCGATCGCGATCGGACACAATGATATTGCTGCACTGCTAATTAAAAACGGTGCAGATGTTAATAATAGAGATATGTGTAACACAACTCCACTCCACCAAGCCGCACATTATGACACTGTAGAAATCTTAGAGTTACTGATTGCTAAAGGTGCAAAAATTGATACTACAAACTGCTATGGCGACACGCCACTCAAGATAGCAGAAACTAACTTGAACCCCGCCCAAAAACCAACAGTTAAAATACTCAAATCTCGCGGTGCAACCTATTAATTATCCACAATCAACCCAGGCAGAAAAATATGGAAAAACTACAACGAACGGAAAAAATTATTGCTGAAAGATATCGCATTCTCGGCAAATTAGGACAGGGTGGAGTTGGAATCACCTATGCTGCTGTAGATTTAAACAGCAATCAAAAAGTTGCACTCAAAGCTTTATCCTTGCGTCTGACAACTGAATGGAAGAAAATCGAGTTATTTGAACGAGAAGCAAAAACTTTATCGGGATTGAATCATCCGGGAATTCCTCGCTACATTGACTACTTTCAAGTTGATACTTCCCAAGATCGTTGTTTTTATATCGCCCAACAACTCGCACCGGGAAAATCTCTCGCACAGTTGATAGAAAATGGCTGGAAACCAAATGAAGCTCAAGTGCGTCATATCGCCTATCAATTGCTAGAAATTCTAGCTTACCTGCAATCGCTGTTACCTCCTGCGATCCACCGAGATATTAAACCCCAAAATATTATTCTGCAAAAAAATGGGCGAGTCTTCCTAGTTGATTTTGGCGCAGTTCAAAATACTTACCATCATACTGTTACTGGAGGCAGTACCGTTGTCGGAACCTACGGTTACATGGCACCTGAACAATTCAGAGGAAAAGCTGTATTATCAACAGATTTGTATGGATTAGGGACAACGCTGCTTTTCCTGTTAACCCAGAAATTTCCATCTGATTTACCCAGACAAAAGCAAAAGGTAAAATTCCGCGCTCGCGTCTCTATTTCTACAGAGTTTGCCGACTGGTTAGAGAAGATAATTGAACCCGCAATTGAAGATCGATTTCACTCAGCAAAAGATGCTTTATCAGCATTGCGAGGGGAACAGCCAAAGGGGATTAATCCCGAAAAAATGTTTAAGCGCTCGCCCCAATCCCGAATTACTTTAATTGACGCTAAATGGTGGTTATTCATCAAGATCCACCCCGATCGTTCACCTAGCAAACTCAAAGGTTTTTTCCAATTCATTCATCTTAGTTATAAAGTTTTACTTCCATTCTCTTTGATTCTGGGATTTTTGCTAATTTTGCTATTTAGCTTGTTTGAATACACTTCTACCGACTGGCTATTTACATTATCTGATCGATTTTTCCTTATATCAATCCTGGCTATAACAACATTTACCCTATTTTATGCTTTGATGTGGTTGTGTAGGTGCTTGTGTAGGATTGCTTATCGTCGATTCGCTCGGAAAATTCAAATCAGTCCTCAACATATCCAGCGGGTAAAGTTGAGCGGAATTCATCTGCCATTGCTCAAAATATCGATGACTTTTTGCCGGATTCGCGCCAAGTCGCGTAACTATTGTTTTGGCTTATTTTTGCCGCAAGCTGAGAAAGAATGGTTGGTAGGGGAATTGAAGGATTGTTTAAGTAAACTAAAATAAATCATTGTTGTTATCCACAGATTTGATAAAGAAACCGTTTTTTTTCTGAGTGCGTGGATTAAATAAATGCGGAAGTATAGAAGATTTTATGTACTAATTTAGGCAATAATAATCAAAAAATCCTGGATATGGCATGAGAATAAAACTATAAAGAATCTCGATATTTATGAAATAGGACTGCAAAAGGGGAAGCCGATCGCACTTGTTGAATACATAGCTAAAAAGATTAGTTGAGAGTAGCGATCACCTTTTCGATTGGTTATGCTTGAGTCAGGGCGATCGTTTCTGCCAGTTTACTGTTCAACAAAAATAAAGATGTTTGTGGTTAAATACCGTATAAAGGCAAGAAATATCTCGCCCTGACTGAGGTAGTGTCGTTAAGCTCCTGTATCTCCTCTCCTAAAGGTTCCATTAATGAGAATTTCCTCTAAAAACAAAAAAACTATCCTGTTTTTGGCAGCCAACCCCAAAAATACCACTCCTGTGGACTTACAGAAAGAGGCGAAGGAAGTTGCAGAGGGGTTACAACGCTCTAAAAAGGCCGACAAGTTCCAACTGGAGCAACAGTGGGCGGTGACACCCAGAGAAATGCAGCGAGCCATATTAGATTATAAACCAGAGTTTGTGCATTTCTCTGGGCATGGTGCAGGAGAAGGCGGTTTAGCCTTGGAAGATGAGGGGGGACAAATTAAGCTGGTAAATACCAAAGCTTTGGCAGCTTTATTTGAGGCGTTTAAAGAGTACGTGGAGTGCGTAATACTCAACGCTTGCTATTCAGAAGTGCAAGCTGAGGCGATCGCACGTCACATTCCCTATGTGATCGGCATGAACCAAGCGGTGGGAGATAAAGCCGCACGAGAATTTGCTGTAGGTTTTTACGATACCTTGGCGACGGGGGAGTCGATCGAACGTGCCTATAAGTTGGGTTGCGTTAGCATCAGCATGGCAGGTATTCCAGAAGAACTTACTCCGGTATTAAAGAAAAAGTCGGATTTTTCTGAGTTGGATGCAGCAGATCGATCGCGCGATGTTTCTGTTGGTGATATCGTTGAGAAGTCGTCGCCTGTGGTGGAAAATGCGCGATCGATCGCCGCACCTCCGGTTTCTCTTCTCAATTTAGATAACCCAGAAGGTTCTGTTAGTTTAGATTCACCCCTATATATCGATCGTCCTCCCATCGAATCGGACTGCTACCAAACTATTGTAAAACCCGGAGCTTTAATCCGAGTCAAAGCCCCCCGGCAAATGGGAAAAACTTCCTTAGTGCAGCGAATTTTATACCACGCCAAGGAACAGGGATATCAAACAGCTTATTTAAACTTTCAATCGGCTGATGGCTGTTTGCTCACCAATCTTGATGAGTTGTTGCAGTGGTTTTGTGGTGAGATTACCAATGAATTAAATTTAGAAGACAGGTTAGGAGAATATTGGAAAGGCGTTCTCGGTAGTAAAAATAAAAGCACCAAGTATTTCCAACGCTATTTATTATCTAACACTGTTCAGCCTCTTGTTTTAGGGTTAGATGAAGTTGATCAGATTTTTCATCATTCGGAAATTGCCACCGACTTCTTTGGATTATTACGAGCTTGGCACGAGCGGGGAAAAAATGAGGAAATTTGGAAAAAGCTGAGGTTAGTCATTTCTCACTCTCAAGAAGTTTATATTCCTCTCAACATTAATCAGTCGCCATTTAACGTGGGATTGCCCATAGAATTACCTGAACTCAATCAGAGACAGGTAACAGATTTAGTGAATCGACACCGATTAAATTGGTCAAATCAAGAGATTTGTGACCTGATGGAAATGGTGGGTGGTCATCCTTATTTAGTTCGAGTTGCTCTCTACCAAGTTGCCAGGGGAAGAATTACCTTAGAGCGCTTGCTAGAAGTCGCTCCTACTGAAGAAGGCCCTTACTACGATCATTTACGACGGCATTTAGTTAACTTGGAAACAGATGCAGAACTAGCAGCAACAATTAGACAAGTGATTAACAGCGAACAACCTGTAGAGATTCACACCGGAGAGGCTTTTAAATTGCGAAGCATGGGATTGATCAAATTTCAGGGAAATGCTGTAATGCCATTGTGTGGTTTGTATCGTCAATATTTTAGCCATCGCCTAGCCTCTCCCCGAGCGAATATGACTGCTGTGCAACCACCTAATAACTCATCAAGCTTGCCCGTAGAGAGTAATTTAGCAGCTATTATTTTTTCGGATGTAGTTAATTCTACCGCCTTATCAGTTGCCAACCAAAAGCTGACACTAGAATTAGTGAATCGAGATTTCAACATCATCCGAGGCATCTGCGCTAAACATCAAGGCAAAGTGCTTAAAGAAATGGGCGATGGTTTATTAATTTGCTTTCCAGAAAGTGCCGTAAAAGCAGTTGCCTGTGCGCTAGAAATACAGCGAAGTCTCGCCGAAGCTTCTACAACCTTACCTCCGAGTCATGTCCTGCAACACCGGATTGGTATTCACTTGGGGGAAATCTTCTTTTTTAATAATGATATCAGGGGGGCTGGTGTAAATTTAGCTGCTCGTTTAGAAGGGAAAGCAGAGCCAGGAGGAATCTGTATTTCTGAAACAGTTTATCAAGTCGTTAAAACCCACTCACCTTTAAATGTGATTGACTTAGGAATGCTACATTTAAAGGGAATTCCTGAACCTGTACGACTCTACAAATTGATTCCTTGATTCTCTGATTTTCCCCCTATGAATTAACAATGACCTATGAAAGATTATCAATATCAAGTTGGAGGGAGCCTGCCTGCAAACGCCCCAACTTATGTCACTCGAAAGGCGGATGAAGAACTTTATCAAGCTTTAAAAGCCGGAGAATTTTGCTATGTTCTTAATTCCCGACAAATGGGAAAATCATCCCTGCGAGTGCGGACAATGCAGCGGTTACAAGCAGAGGGAATCGCCTGTAGTAGCATTGATATCACAGAGATTGGCACTTCCGATATTACGCCAGAAGAGTGGTATGCAGGCGTGATTGATAGCATCGTCAGCCGATTAGATTTGTATGAAGTTTTTGATTTAGATGAATGGTGGGAGCAGAACAGCTTACTATCGAACGTTAAACGATTTAGTAAATTTATTGAAGAAGTATTACTCAAGAATATCTCACAAAAAATAGTAATTTTTGTTGATGAATCGGACAGTTTAATCAGCTTAAGTTTTAAAATAGAAGATTTTTTTGCTGTGATTCGTGATTGCTATAATAATCGAGCTGATCAACCAGACTATCGTCGCTTAACATTTACGATGTTAGGCGTGGCCACTCCATCAGATTTAATTCAAGACAAGCGACGCACTCCGTTTAATATTGGTCGAGGGATAGAGTTAACGGGGTTTCAATTAGAAGAAGCACAGCCTTTGGCAGTTGGGTTAGAAACTCAAGCAGAAAATTCTCAAGCATTGTTAGAAGCGGTGTTATATTGGACTGGGGGACAGCCGTTTTTAACCCAAAAAGTCTGTAAATTACTGCTCGACTATGCTAACTCTGCATTCAGGCAAACTCCCACTGAGTGGGTAGGAGATTTAGTTCGAGAAAAAGTGATTGATAATTGGGAAGGGCAGGATGAACCAGAGCATTTAAAGACGATTCGCGATCGCATTTTACGCAGCGAACAACGGGCAAGTAGGTTATTGGGGCTATATCAGCAAATTTTGCAGCACAATGAGATAGCGACCGATGATAGTCCCGAACAAATGGAACTACGATTAACTGGGTTGGTGGTTAAGCAGTCTGGCAAACTGAAAGTTTATAACCGGATTTATCAATCGGTTTTTAACCTAGATTGGGTGGAAAAGCAATTAGCGAATCTCCGCCCTTATAGCGAAAGTTTTAAAGCTTGGATAGAGTCTGATTGTAAAGATGAATCGCGACTGTTGCGGGGTCAAGCCTTGCAAGATGCTCAAACTTGGGCCGCAGATAAAAGTTTGAGCGATTTAGATTATCAGTTTTTAAATGCCAGTCGGGAAGTACAACAACGGGAAGTTGAACGAGAGTTAGAAACACAGAGACAAGCAAATCAAATTTTGACTGAGGCGAATCAGACGCTAATTAAAGCACAGCAATTTGCGATGTATCAAGTCACTCAAGCCCAGAATTTAGCAAATGTAATTCAGGAAACTGCTTTTTCTAATCAATCATTTCGTTCAGGACAGACATTTCAAGCACTGCTGGAAGCATTGAAGGCAGGGTACGCATTCAAACAACTAGATGCTTCAGTCGAGACTACAAAAGACATCAAACCGCAAGTGATAGCTGCACTGCAACAAGCCATTTCCGAAGTCAAAGAGCGCAATAGTTTGGAAGGGCATAGTAGTACGGTCAACAGCGTCGCCCTTAGTCCCGATGGCTTGACTTTGGCTTCTGCAAGCAATGACAACACCATCAAACTGTGGCACTTGCAAACCCAAAAACAACTCGCGACCCTCACCGGGCATAGAAGTATGGTCAATAAGGTCGCCTTTAGTCCCGATGGCTTGACTTTGGCTTCTGCAAGCAATGACGACACCATCAAACTGTGGCATCTGCAAACCCAAAAAGAGTTTGCCACCCTCACCGGGCATAGCAGTTCGGTCTATAGCGTTGCCTTTAGTCCCGATGGTAAAACTTTGGCTTCTGCCAGCTCTGACAGGACTATCAAACTGTGGCATCTGCAAACCCAAAAAGAGTTCGCCACCCTCGCCGGGCATAGCATTAGGGTCAATAGCGTCGCCTTTAGTCCCGATGGCAAAACTTTGGCTTCTGCCAGCGATGACAGGACTATCAAACTGTGGAACCTGCAAACCCAAAAAGAGTTTGCCACCCTCACTGGGCATAGCAGTACGGTCTATAGCGTCGCCTTTAGTCCCGATGGTAAAACTTTGGCTTCTGCCAGCTTTGACAGGACTATCAAACTGTGGAACCTGCAAACCCAAAAAGAGTTCGCGACACTCACCGGGCATAGCAGTACAGTCTATAGCGTCGCCTTTAGTCCCGTTGGTGACAGTTTCCAGTCAGGTATTGGCAAGGCATTGGCTTCGGCAAGCTCTGACAATACCATCAAACTGTGGGCTCTACAAAGTCAAAAAGAAATCGCCACCCTCACCGAGCATAGCAGTTCGTTTCTTAGCGTTGCCTTTAGTCCCGATGGTAAAACTTTGGC